>CAJAYO010000784.1 GCA_903948415.1 uncultured Opitutia bacterium
AGGCCTCCGAGGAGTTCTTCCACGGCCCGCTCTTGGGGCGGGGCAACCATTCCGGAGCATCGCGGCGGAGGGACAGCTGATAGAGGTCGATCGCCATTGGCGTGGCCGGCAACGGCCGAACCGTGAGCCACTCGGTGGCCATACCGTCACCGCGCGGCGCGACGAGTAGGCGGACGATCGCCTCCGTCAGCGTATTGCGTCCAAGTAGGCTACCCAAGGGAGCCGACCAGCGGGCGACGTTTGCGTCCGCTCCGAGCATGAGACGCGCCGGATCGAGGCCAAGACGGGGACAGCCGAGGGCGAGGCGATCCAAATGATCTGCGAGACAGGCGATGCGGCCGGCGCGTAAGGCAAATGTCTCGAAGAGCGATGGGCCTGGGACCAAGGCGGAAACCTCGGCACCGTCGGGCAGCGTGACCCATTCACCTTGGCGCCAACCGATCATGGACGGAGCACCGCGCGCGCGGCGGCGAGCAAAGGAGCCTGCGCTTTACGCAAGCTCTCGGCGTATTCGCGGGCCGGGACCGAGTCGGCGACAATGCCCGCTCCGGCCTGCACGAACGTACGGCCATCGGCGGACCAGAGGGAGCGGATGACGATGTTGAGGCAGAGGTCGCCCGAGGCGCCGATCCAGCCGAGCGAACCCGTATAGTAACCCCGGGCCACCGGTTCGAGTTCGGCGATGACCTGCATCGTGCGTACTTTCGGAGCACCCGTGATCGTGCCACCAGGGAAGAGTGCGCGGATGACGTCGGCCGGGCCGGCGGAAGCCTGCAGCTGGCCTTCGACCTGCGAGACCAAGTGCATCACGTGCGAGTAGCGTTCGACCGCCATGAATTCGGGCACATGCACCGTGCCGGGGCGCGAGACGCGGCCGACATCATTGCGCAGTAAATCGACCAGCATCAGGTGTTCGGCCTTCTCTTTCGTGTCGCCGGAAAGTTCCTGCGCCCACGCGAGGTCGGCGGACTCATCGGCGCCCCGCGGGCGGGTGCCAGCGATGGGGCGAGAGGCGATGTGCCCGGCGGAAACTTCGACGAGTAACTCCGGTGAGCCGCAGACGAGCGTCGCCCCTGGCAGGCGCACCAGACCCATATAGGGCGAAGGATTGGCCAAGCGGAGGGCTTCGTAGGCGAGGAGCGGGTCGACCGGCGCCACTTCCAGGCGCGTGGAAAGATTCACCTGGTACGTATCACCCGCGGCGATGTATTCTTGGCAGCGGGTCACCGCGCGGACGAAAGCGGGTTCGTCAAGAGACTGGGCAATCGGCACGGCGGGCGCGGCCGACGCAGACAAAGTCGGAGCCGGCTGGGCACAGGTCGCATCCCAGCGGGCCGCGAGGTCGAGCGCCCGGGCCCGGGCAGCGCGGAGAGCGGAGTTCGGCGAGCCGACGGGACAAAGTATGACGACCGTTAGCTCGCGCTTCGAGGCATCGAAGACGCACGCCTCATGCGCCTCGAGGAAAGCCGCGAGCGGCGCACGGACATCAGCGGGGGCGGACTTCACTGGCTCAAACTGCGCAGCGAGATCGTAGCCCAGTAGCGCGATCAGACCGCCCTGAAAGACGGGCCAGCCGTCGAGGCGCGGGGCGCGGACTTCCCGCGACCAGCGACGGAGATAGTCGAGTGGCTTCTCGGAGGCTTCTTCATGCGCGCCATCGGCAGCGTGCATCACTACGCGACCATCGGAGAAGAAGACCGTCGCGCGAGCCGCGGCGGGGACTGCGATTGTGAAACTGCCGGAACGGCCGCTCTCCAGCACCGCGTGATGGCGTCCCGTGAAGAAGCCTTCCCAAGAAAGCGGTAGCCGCTCGGCACGGAAGCGCGCGAGGTATGGCAGGTGCGTCCAGCCCGGACCGGCAGCGACCCAGTCGGCGGCCGTGACTTCGGCGACGATGACTGGGACCTCACTCATCGGCGAAGTTCAGTTTGTAGCCGGAAAAGTCCGGGCCCGTTAGAATCTGACCC
>CAJAYO010000785.1 GCA_903948415.1 uncultured Opitutia bacterium
CTCCGCCATGATCGAGGTCCGCCACAACCACGGCTGGGTCGGCTAAAATCCCAAACCGTTTAACCGCGGATTACGCGGATATCGCGGATAGATTCCCGACGCCCTCCGGCTATCCGCGCCATCCGCGTAATCCGCGGTCAAAAACTCCGCCCCTCTTCAGCTCCACCCCCTTTCCCTTCCCCTTTCCCTCTCACTTTCCCTTCCTCTCCCATGAAACCACTCAACATCGGCATGATCGGCTACGGCCTCATGGGCCGCGCCCACACCAACGCCTTCCGCCAAGTCAGCCAGTTCTTCCCCCTCGCCCATAAACCCGTCCTCAAGGCCATCTGCGGCCGCGACGGCGTCAAGGCCGCCGCCTTCGCCGCCAACTGGGGCTACGAATCCGTCGAGACCGACTGGCGCGCCCTCATCGCCCGCCCCGACATCGACCTCATCGACATCGCCGCCACCAACAACGTCCACGCCGAAATCGCCATCGCCGCCGCCAAAGCCGGCAAACTCGTCATGTGCGAAAAACCCCTCGGCATGAACCCCGCCGAGTCCCTCAAAATGGTCGCCGCCGTCGAAAAGGCCAAGGTGCCCAACATGGTCTGGTATAACTACCGCCGCGCCCCCGCCGTCACCCTCGCCAAAATGCTCATCGACGAGGGCAAGCTCGGCAAAATCTTCCACTACCGCGCCAAATTCCTCCAGGACTGGACCATCAACGCCGACGTCCCCCAGGGCGGCCCCGGCACCTGGCGCCTCGACGCCTCCGTCGCCGGCAGCGGCGTCACCGGCGACCTCCTCGCCCACTGCATCGACACCGCGATGTGGCTCAACGGCTCCATCGACACCGTCACCGGCATGACCGAGACCTTCGTCAAGGAGCGCAAACACGCGCTCACCGGCAAAAAACAAAAAGTCGGCATCGACGACGCCTCCGCGTTCCTCGCCCGCTTCAGCAACGGCTCCCTCGCAACCTTCGAGGCCACCCGCTACGCCCGCGGCCACAAGGCCCTCTACACCTTCGAAATCAACGGCGAACACGCCTCGATCTTCTGGGACCTCCACGATCTCCACCGCCTGCAATGGTTCGACCACCGCGACGCCAGCGTCGTGCGCGGCTGGCGCTCCATCCACGTCAGCGACGGCGACCAACCGTACATGAAAAACTGGTGGATTCCCGGGGTGCAGATCGGGTTCGAACACACCTTCACCCACCAGGTCGCCGACTTCATCGCCGGGATCGAGTCCGGCCAGCCCGCCGCGCCCACCTTCCGCGACGGCCTCGCCACCGACTACGTCACCGACGCCGTGCTCAAATCCGCGAAATCCGGCCGCTGGACCAAGGTCAAGAAAGCCTAAAGCAGGGCGGACTTCGGTCCGCTCTTCTTTTTCGCTCCCGCGCGCCCCCACCCGCGCCCGTCCGCGTCACCCCTCCGCACCCTTCCAGGGCGGGTCCCAGACCCGCCCTCCTTTTTCCCCTCCCCACCCCATGTTGCTCCGCGCCCTCCTGCTTCTCGCCCTCGTCTCCGCCCCGCTCCTCCGCGCCGCCGCGCCCACGAGCCTCGTCTTCACGCCGCCGGCCGGCGTCAAAGCCGTGGGCAAACACGTCGTCCTCCTCTCGGGCGACGAAGAATACCGCAGCGAGGAAGCGATGCCCATGCTCGCGAAAATCCTGAGCCAGCGCCACGGCTTCAAATGCACCGTGCTCTTCCCCCTCGACCCCGACGGCACGATCAACCCCGACAACCAAAAATCCCTCACCGATTCCGTCGCCCTCGACTCCGCCGACGCCATCGTCCTCGGCCTGCGTTTCCGCAACTGGCCCGATGCCGACATGCAGCGCTTCGTCTCCGCCTTCGAACGCGGCGTCCCGCTCATCGCCCTCCGCACCTCCACCCATCCCTTCAACTTCCCCTCCGACAGCCCGTGGGCCAAATACTCGTGGAACTCAAAAGCCCCCTGGCCCGGCGGCTTCGGCAAACACGTCCTCGGCGAGACCTGGGTCTCCCACTGGGGCAAACACAAGGCCGAGGCCACCCGCGGCGTCACGGAACCCACCGCCGCCGCCGACCCCCTCCTCCGCGGCGTGACCGAGGTCTTCGGTGACAGCGATGTCTACGAGGCCTACCCGCCCGCCGACGCCACGATTCTCCTCCGCGGTCTCGTCCTCCAGGGCATGACCCCCGCCGACGCCCCCGCCGAAACGCTCAAGAAGCGCGCCACCGACAAACAGGAGCAGCCCCTCAATTCCCCCGCGATGCCCATCGCCTGGACCCGCACCTTCCAGCACGCGAGCGGCCAGCAAAACCAAGTCTTCACCACCAC
>CAJAYO010000786.1 GCA_903948415.1 uncultured Opitutia bacterium
CTCTCCCCTGCCGAGGGTTCGGTCGCGCAGACCGCCCTCGCCGACGCCTTTGCGGCCACGGCGCGCTTCCTCGGGGTCACGATTGTCATCTCCGGGCAGACGCCGACGGAAATTTTGCCCCGCTTGGCCTTCTTGGCGACGCCGTACGCCTTTGTGGCGAGCAAGAGCGTCTCCGCGGAACGGCTGCTGCTCAACCCGAGCGCGTCCGCGCCGGCCTCGGCGCTGAGCCTGAGCCAGATCAACTACGTCACCCAGGAAATCTCCGCCAATGCCCTGACCCTGAACGATCAGGCCCGCACCTATCTGGTCAATCCCGCCAGCGCGAGCCATCTTGTGGTCAATCTGCCCGGCGCGATCACGAGCCGGCGCGAATACTCGGTGATGAAAAAGGACAATTTCTTCGCCACGGTCACCGTGCAGGTGCCCGTGGGCGGTTCGCTCAACGGGGTGGTCAATGGCATCGTGCGCCTGAAGGTCCGCGGGGAGGGCGTGGTGGTCCAAAACACCGGCAGCAACGACTGGTGGATCATCAGCGACACCCGCGACCGGACGCCGCCCGGGACCATTGTCGCGTATGGGTCCAACAGCGATACGCCCCCTCCGGGGTGGGCGTTGTGCAACGGTAGCTCGCAGACCCGCACGGATGTGAACTATGTGGACCTCTTTGCCGCGATCGGCACGGTCTGGGGCACGGCCAACGCCACGTCCTTCTCGCTGCCGGATCTGCGTGGCCTGATGTTGCGGGGCAAGGACGCCAATCGCGGGATGGATCCCGACCGCAATACTCGCACGGTGAGCGCGACCGGCGGTGCGTCGGCCGACTCGGTCGGTTCGTTCCAAGACTATGCGGTCCAAACCCACTCGCATGCCTTCAGCGGTTCCGGGACCACCTCAGCGGGCGGCGATCATAACCACGGCGTGAATGGTACTCAGAACGGGGCTAATCCCGCTCGCTTCGGACTGGTCGTCTCGGCTAGTGCGACTGACAAGACTCCCAATAGCGGCGATGGGCGGACGGTTAATGAACATGCCGTTGACGTCCCACCCCAAGCCATTCCCGCGTCGGGTACCCATACCCACACCTTCTCCTTTAGCAGCACGACCAGCGCGGCCGGCGGCAACGAAACTCGCCCGAAGAATGTCTCGGTCCATTACATCATCAAGCTCTGAGGCCCCGGCGCCCTCGTCTGATTTTCCCGCTGCGGTATGAAAAATTCCTTCCGATTCTGCGTTCGTGCGGGGCTGGTGCTGGCCGGGCTGGCGACGGCCGCTGTGGCGCAGACGCCGCCCTCGTTGGAAAACGATGTGCGCAATGTATTCAGCCAGCAGCCGAACACGGCCTGGCCGCCGGCGCCGCCGTCGATCACGATCGATCCGCGGACCGTCACGCCCAACCAATTCAAGGGCGGGACGGTGTTGGGCGGGTGGCAGACGACGCGGATCGCCAGCCAGGGGGCCATGGTCGCCAATGCGAGCTTTGAACTGCCGGCGCAATCCGCGGGCGGCTTCACCTATGCGCCCGCCGGCAGCGGGTGGACGTTCACGGGGGGCGCGGGGCTTGCCAGCAACGGCAGCCCGTGGTTCGCCCCGAAAACCGCCGGGGGGGTGCAGGCGGCCTTTCTCCAGGGCGCCGATGCCTCCGTTGACCAAACGTTCCCCGTTCCGGTCGGGACCTACGTCATTTCCTTCCGGGCCGTCGGCCGGAAGGAAACCCTCACCAATGGCGTGCAGCTCTGGTTCAATAACGCGCTCGTCCAAACCTGGACCGACACCCAGTTCTCCCAGGATGTCTGGCAAACCTACACCACCGCTACGATTACGGTCGCGGCCACCGGGTCCTACAATTTGAAGTTCGTCGGCGTCGGCGGGACCGGCGACCGCGCCACGGCCATTGACGACGTGATCATGCGCAAGACCGGCGGGGCGATCAATTATGTGGCCGGCAGCGCCAGCACGGCCACCGGCGTGACGACGCTCCTTTTGCCGAAGGGCTTTCCTCTGCTCAACGGCGTGCCCATTGCCGGTCAGGGCAGCCAGCTCGAATCGGTGACGATGGCCCGCCCGTTGGCCGCCCGCGCAGTCTCCTACTCCCTTGGCGCGGTCATCGCGCCCCCGGTGTTTGCCGTGGATGGACGGGCGCTCACCGAAGCGGAAAAGACGACCTTTTACCTGGAGCAACCGGCGAACTCCACGAGCGAGCGGTTCTACTACAGTCCGCATGCGCTGAAGGTGTACGCGACGCAGCCCGGGGTCGTGGATGTCACCTGGGTGGAGCGGATCTCTCGGGCGCAAACCACCAAACAATATGTGATTGCCGCGACGCCGGTGAAACCCGTGAAGCAGATGTTTTGGACCGAGAATGGCTTCAAGGGGCCCGTCATCCAGGTGCCCTCCTCCCGGGTGGCGACGGTCAATGTGGTCTACAACACCTTGTTCCCTTCGACGGTCAGCACCGCTTACGTCCGCCCGGGCGAAGTCATCAATCCGGTCGAAAACACCAGCCTGCCCCCGGAAAGACGCACCTGTTGGTACAGCCCGCTCGATGCCTCCATCCACGCCTACAATATCGAAGGGCGCGTCTTCATGGAGTTTCTCGGGGCCCTCCAGAGTGACGGTGTCTCGCGCGTCCAGCTCGGGACGGAAGTGGTGGAGGTCATCAAGGAGCCGGAAACGCGGCTTGAGCGGGTGGCCTTGGGCGATGAGTTGACCGCCCCCAATGGCGAGTCGGGCCTGTATCAGCGCGTCGTGGCCGGCCTCAACCCCGTGGGGGAGCAGGCGCCCTTCCTCTATCAGCATGTGTCCGCCAGCTCTTTCACGCCGCGTCTGTTTGCGGTCGCCAAGACGACGCCCCTCTTTTCGGGGAGCACGGAAATTGCCAGCAATGAAGTGCTGCTCTTTTGGATGCAGGCCGGGGAACTGTCGTTGCTCTGGCCGAAGTATTACGTCGGCTA
>CAJAYO010000787.1 GCA_903948415.1 uncultured Opitutia bacterium
AGCAGCTGGGGTTCGACGCCGCGCGGCTGCAGCAGGCCGTCGATTTCTCGGTCGCGCACGAAAACCCGGCGACGAAGGACCTCGCGACGGATCTCAAACAGACCTTCGGCCAACGCGAACCCGACTTCAAACTCCGCGGGCCGACGCAACCGCGCGCCGCGCTGAGCGGTCTCGTCATCCATCGCGGATATGTCGCGGCCGAGTGGGGCGACACGACCCGTACGGACATGGCGAACAGCGTGACGAAGACCTTCCTCACCACGGTCGTCGGGCTCGCGTGGCAGCGCGGACTCATCCGCGACCTGACCGACCGCCCGGGCGACGCGTTGCCGACGGCCGAACGCGAGCCGCTCTTCGGTTCCGCGCACAACGCGGGCATCACGTGGGACCATCTGTTGCGGCAGACGAGCGACTGGTCGGGCACGCTCTGGGGGATTCCCGACTGGGCCGACCGTCCGGTGGGGGCGACGCCGGCGGACTGGCCGAACCGCCCGCAGCACGAGCCCGGCACGTTTTTCAAATACAACGACGTCCGGGTGAATCTCCTCGCGCTGTGTGCGCTGCACGTGTGGCGCCAGCCGCTGCCGGAAGTGTTGCGCGAGGAAATCATGGACCCGATCGGGGCCTCGGGCACGTGGCGCTGGCACGGCTACGAGAATTCGTGGATCGAGCTCGACGGGCGGCGCGTGCAGTCGGTGAGCGGGGGCGGACATTTCGGCGGCGGCATGTTCATCAGTGCGTGGGATCTCGCGCGGTTCGGGTATCTGTTTCTACGCGGAGGAAAATGGGCGGGCCGGGAGCTCGTCTCCGAAAAATGGATCGCGCTCGCGCGCACGCCCGGACCGGCGAACGCGACCTACGGCTTTGCGAACTGGTATCTGAACACCGACCGCAAACCGCTGCCGTCCGTGCCCGCGACGAGCGTGCGGTTCGTCGGCAACGGCCAGAACATCGTCTTCATCGACTGGGAGCACGACCTCGTGGTGGTCGTGCGGTGGATCAAGAACGACGCCGCGCTGGACCAGTTCCTGGGCGGGGTGCTCGGGGCGCTCAGTTCCGCGCGTTGAATTTCACCTTTTCCTCGTCGCGCTCAAGATAGGGAATGCCCTGTTCCATCCACGCGGGGGCGGGGGCGCCTTTGAGGTAGTGGTCGAAAAATTGGTGCATGCGTTGCGCCCAGTCTTTTTGGTCGGCGCGCCGGCGCAGGCCGTGGGCCTGTCCGTTGTAGTTGAAAAGCCAGGCCGGTTTGTCGTGGCGGCGCAGCGCGAGGAAAAGCTCGATGCCCTGGTACCACGGCACGGCGTCGTCGGCATCGTTGTGCAAAAGCAAGAGGGGCGTCTTCACTTTCTCGATCTGAAACACCGGCGAGTTGGCGAGGTAGAGGTGCGGCGCGGCCTGCAGCGATTGCCCGATCCGGCTCTGCGTCTGCTCGTATTGGAATTGTCGCGGCAGGCCGGTACCCCAGCGGATGCCCGAGTAGGCGCTCGTCATGTTGCCGACGGGTGCGCCGGCCTCGGCGGCGCGGAAGCGGTTCGTCTGCGTGACCATATAGGCGATCTGGTAGCCGCCCCAGGAATGGCCCTGGATGCCGATGGCCTGCTCGTCGACGAAGCCCCGTTTCACCACGGCGTCGATCGCGGGCAACACGCAGCGCATCGCACTCTGGCCCGGCTCGCCCGTCTGGTAGACGATGTCGGGCAGGAGGACGACGTAGCCGTTGCTCGTGTAAAAGGAAACATTGATGCTCGTACCCGGCGCGGGGTTGACGAATCCGTGCACGCCCTGCGAGAGCCGCTCGTAGATGTAGACGATCATCGGGTATTTTTTCTTCGGATCAAAATTGGCCGGCTGGTAAAGCGCGGCCTGGAGCGGCACGCGGTCGGTGCTGCGAAACGAAAGCAACTCGCTGCGGCCCCAGGCGAACTTCGCGAGCTGGGCTCCGCCGCCGGTGGCCGGGGTGAGTCGGGCGAACGACGAGTCCGTCACCTGCACGTCGGGGAATTCGTCGAAGCGGGAGGCGCTGACGAGCAGCACGTCGGCGGCTTGGGCGCGGCCAAGATAACGGTAGCTCTTGTCCCCCCACACCAGGCGCTCGGGTGCAGTCGTCGCGGCGAAGGCCGTGCGGAAGAAACCGCTCGCGCGGGTCTCCTCGCTTTCGCCGCGCAGGTAGAGCGGTTTTGCGGGATCGATGCCGCGCGCGTCGTCATCATCGTCG
>CAJAYO010000788.1 GCA_903948415.1 uncultured Opitutia bacterium
CAGCCGCCCTCGGTCGGCCCGAAAATCGTGAGCAGCAAAAACCCTTCGTAGCCCGCGAGGGCCGTCAGGAGAAACACCAGCAGACCCGGCCCCGTGAGAAATCGCGCGGGCGCCGTGCCGCCCCAACCGCCCGGGAGGGGCGACGGGACGGCGGAGCCCGCAGGCGGGAGAACGACGGTGCCGGGGAGGGCCATGGCGGTGAAAAAGCGGGCGACTCAACGCACGGGCCACACGTCGGCGAGGGCCTTCCAGTTCGCGAAGTAATAGACGGCGAAGCAGGCGAGGAAGACGAGGACGAGGACGATCGTGCCCTTGGTGGCATAGTGGTCGTGGGCCAGCGAACCGGATTGCGAGCCGGCGAGCGCGGGCGGCGTGCCCCAGTCGGCCATGGCGCGTTTCTCAATCTTCGGCCCGAAGAACAGCGTGCCGACGCAGAGCAGGGCGAAGACGAGGAGACCGACGAAGGCAAGGACGCCGCCGATGCCGAGGACGCCGAGCCAGAGGTGGGCGGCGGGCCCGTAGACGCCCTGCGCATCGATATCCCAACTACGACGGGAGACGCCCATCGAACCGGCGAACGACATGCCAAAGGAGAGCAGGACAATGCCGAGGCCGAACAACCACGGCTGCACGCGGGCGACGCCGCGGAAGATGAAGTCGCGTTGGAAGATCAGCGGGATCACGTAGTAGGCCAGCGCCATGAAGGCCAGGGTCGTGCCGCCGACGACGGTGACGTGAAAGTGGCCGGGGATGCGCAGGGTGTTGTGCGCGATGATATTGATCTGCTGCGTGCCGAGCGTGACGCCGGTGATGCCGCCGAGAAAGCCGAAGATCACAACCGAGAGCGCGGTGCCGGAAAAGGCGGGGTTTTTCCACGGGAGGGCGGTGACCCAACCGAAGATCCCGTTGGTATAACCTTTTTCGCGCATCGCGATTTCGACGCCCGCCGGGACGGTGAAGCCATGCACCATTGAGGCGAGGACCGCCAGATACATGGCGTAAGAGGTGTTCCAAATCTTCCACGTAGCCCCGACGCCGGGATCGACGAGGAGATGGTGGGCTGAGGCGAGGTTGATGAAGAGGATGTAGAGGACGAAGGCGGTGCGGCAGACGGCTTCATTAATGGGACGGGCACCGACGATGATGTGCGAAAGGAGATACCAGACCGAGACCATCGCGCAGACGTTGACCTGCTGCGATTGATGGCCGAGGCCCCACCAAATGAGGCGGTACCACGCGGGATCGGGCTGCGGCGTCCAACCCATCGAATAGGTGAAGGTCGGGATCATCACGACGGCACCGTGGAGGAGCGTGACGACGGCGATGATGGCGGCGGCCGTGGCACCGAACGTCACGATCGGCACGGAGCCGGTGAAGGCCTTGTCGCGCTTCGCGACGTAGAGGGTGGCGAAAAAGTTGAACACCCCGACCAACGTGCCGACGGCGACGAGAATGATGCCGAGGTAGAAGAGCGGATGCGCGAGCAGCGGCAGGTAGGAGGTCATCATCACGTCGGCTTTTCCGGCGATAATGATGTAGTCGACCATGATCGCGCCGGTGAGCATCATCCCGAATGAGACCCAGGCGATTTTGCGCGAGAAGAGCCGGGCGTTGAGCGGCGTCGTGCACGCGAAGTAAAGGATGGCGATCTCGAAGAAGAGAATCCACAGGATCAGCATGTTGATCCCGTGGAAGGTCAGGATCCGGTAGAACCAGTCGACGGGCAGCAGATGCACGGTCTGCCAGCGCGTGAGCGCGAGCAGGAGGGCGGCGATGCCCCCGAGGAGGAGGAAGACAATGCCGGCGACGGCGTTGAGCTTGATGAAGCGCTGGGCGTCGAGGCAGACGCCGAGACCGGTCGTGCCGCAGACGCGACCGGGCGTGCCCGGAGCGGAGAGAGAATGAGAGGGAGTGGGCATGGCGGGGGCGGTTATTCGACGAAGATTTTGCCGGACATAGCGTGATGGCCGGCGCCGCAAAATTCATTGCAGACGATGGTGAACTCGCCCTTCGAGGTCGGGGTGAGGGTGAGCACGTGATCGTAGCCCGGCAGGACCTGGAAGTTCATGTTCAGCGGTTGCAGCGAGAAGCCGTGTTGCAGGTCGAGGGCCGAGAGGTGCAGGCGGTAGGTCTCGCCCAGGCGGAGACGCAACGCCGGATACCAATGCCACATGCGGCCGATCAAATACGCATCGCCACCGGCCGGCGGCTCGACGATCGGCAGCTCCGGCATCAGCGCATTGTGCTGGGTGTTTTTGTAGGTGCCGACCTGGTTGGCCGCGACGAATTTTTCCGTGCGGGCGAGGAAGTCGGCGGGTTTGACGGTGTAAGCTTCGCCGGTGCTGTTCTGCTTACCGCGAAAATGCCAGTAGGGCATCATCAGGGACATCACGAAGCACCAGAGGACGGCGCAGCCGAGCCAGATTTTTTCGTGGCCCGCCGGAGCATGGAACCACGGTTTGGTCAGAGGAGTTAAGCTCATGGGAAAAGGGTTCAGGGCAGGAGCGCGGGTTGGGTGAGGGTGAGTTCGATCCAGCCCCACACGGTGTAGGAGAGCACGGGGATGAGGACGCCGAGGACGAGTAGCAGCCAGGGGTTATCGAGGACCTTCTGCCACGGATGTTTTTCAGGTTCGTTGTTCATGGAGGGAGGGGGGGACGCGGGAAAAATCGCGGCGCCACGCGCCGATGCGGCGCAGCATCACCGCGAGGAACAAGATGCCGCCGGCCACGGCCACGAAGCCGCCGAGGCCCATGACGCTCAGGCCGAAATACTCGCCGAGCGAACGCACGTGCTGCTCGGCGCCGTATTGTTTGCGCCCGAGGCCGTAGGCGCCGGCCAAGGCAAACCCGAGGCCGAACACCGCCTGCCCTCCCCCGAAGAGCAGCAGCTGCAGCCGCGCGCGCCGGGGCGTTTCGGGGGCCGCGCCCTGCGGGGCGACATCGGCGCAGAAATCATAGGCCGCGGCCATCAGCGCAATCGTCACCGCGCCGATCGCACAATGGTAGTGCCCCGGCACGAGTGTGCTCGACCCGCGGATCAACGCACCGAGAATGAATCCGAGGAGCGTCAGCGCCACACTGCCCGCGAGACCGATGAAACGGTAGTCGCGCCAGGCCACCGCCGCCCGATGGCGCCCCACGTGGACGGTGGCGAGGACCAGCACGACAAGGACGACGGGGAAAATCGTCCAACGCATCAGGTGCGTGGCCATGGAAAAATAACTCGTGGCGGTCGTGCCGCCAAAGGCCAGCGGCGGCATCACGACCTGCGGCAGCACCAGCGCGGCGAGCAGCGCCGTCGCGACGATCGGCGCCAGCACGGGGCGGCCCGTCCCGCGGTGCAGGAGGTGCAGCCACAACGCGAGCATCGCGGCGACGTTGGCCGTCTGCAGCACGTGCCCGCCGCCCCAGAAGACCAGTTCGTAGAACACGCCCGGCACGGATTCCGGGGTCGTTTGCCAGGCGCCGAGGAAGGTGACCAGCGCCAGCAGATTCGCCGCCGCCGAGGCGCGCAGGGCGATCACGACGTCGGCGGCAAGCGCCTTCGCGTCGGTGCGCGACGGGGTCGCGAGCGCGAGGGCAAAAAACAGCCCGGCGCCGGTGAACCACGCGATGAGTCCGCCAAAAAAAATCGGGTGATCGATCACCGGGACGTAGTTGGACAGGACCGGTTGCGCGCCGGGCATGAGCGCGCCGACCAGCAGCCCGACGACCCCCGCGGCGGCGAGCGCGAGGGCGGGCGCCGTCACCCCGCGGTGGAGACGCGGTCCGAGGGCGAGCCCGAGAAACGCGAGCGTGCCGGCCTGAAACCAGACGACGATCGCGAGGTCGACGTGGACCACCAGGGCCCGTTTGAAAAACAGCGGATCGGTGAACAGCCAGCCGAGAAACGGGAGGCGGCCGACGACGAGCATGAGCGAGAGGAGGCCGGCGAGCACGAGGCTGCCGATGGCGAACAGAAACCAGCCCCGGGCCGGCTGGAGGACCGAGGCGGAGACGGACGCCGCCGAGGGCGCCGCATCGGGGTGGCGCGGGGCGAATCGGGCGCCGGAGGGGACGGTGGCCGCGGGGGGTGGCATGGCGCAGTTGTAGCGCAACGGCGCGGGCGCCGCCTTGACGGCGGTCAAGGTTTGCCCGGGGCCCACCGCATTTGTCCGCGGACTCACCGCCGGAACGCGGGCCCGGAACACGACGCGCAGGGCGTCAACGCCCAGCAGAGCGGCGGCGGCGGGACGCAGACGAGGAGCCATCGCCGCGACGGAAGAAGACCGGCGGGAGTGTGATGACGGGGCGGCGTAGTTTAGGTTCACCTACCGCAGCCTCCCGCGCCGGCGCGGGCGAGACGTTCGGGCCAAACAAACCGCGGCGCGCCCGTCAGGCGGCCGGCTCCGTGATCTGGGTCAGGAGCATGGAAAACGGTTCCGGCGCGGTGAGCGCGTGCGGGGCGCCGGGCGGCAGGTGGAGCAGGTCGCCGGCCCGGAGGGTATGCCGGGTCGCGCCGACCGAGAACGCGCAGGTGCCACTCAAGATCTGGACGAGGGCGCGCGCCTTGCTCGTGTGCTCGGAGAGTTCCTGACCGGCGGCGAAGTGAAACAGCGTGAGGCGCAGCGCGGGCGTCGTGAGGACCGCCTGGCTGACGATGCCCTGGTCGACGTTGGCGACGGGGGCGAAAAGGGAGCAGCGGCCGGCTTCGGCCGGGGAGAGCAAGGTGGCTTTTTTCATCGGGAGATTTTTGCGCGGGTGAAACACAGAGGACCGGACGCCATTCTAGGGGAAACCCGCGGCCGCCGCCTTGACGCACGTCATGACTTCGCCAGGACGACCACGCGCAGGGGCACGGCACACCGCACGCGGCGGGAGCGGCGGCCGGCGGGGCGGTCCGGCACGCAAAAACCCGCGCGTCGGCGCGGGCGGCACCTCGAGGACGCCGGCGCCGGTTTCCTGGTGGCTGGTTGAGGTTCGTGACGCGCTCGGTTTCCTTCTGGTCCTGCAGCATGTAGGCGTGCCCGCGCTCCACGCGGTAATCGACGCCGAAGGCGTAGCCGGCGAAAATGCGGCGCCAGTTCGGATCGGCGTCGAGGTATTGGAACGCTTCGCTGCCGCCGTGATTCGTGCGCTCGGTATCGACGGTGCGTTTGTCGCTGTCGGAGGGGCGCGGGTAATTCCCCCCGCAGATCGCGGGGTCGATCGTCGGATCGCTGACCTCGACGAAGCGGAAAACATCTTTGGTCGCCGCGGCCTTCCGCGTGACGACGTTCGGATCGGGCAGCCGCATCAGAAACGCGGCGCCGGCGGTGGCGGCGAGGAGCACGACGTAAACCCAGAGGGCGACGCCGCGGTTGGAGGCGAAACGGGAGAGTCAGCGGGAGTTGATGGCGGAAGCGGGGCGCGGAGGAGCCAGCGAAAGATTAAGCGGAAAGAGAAAGAGGCGGCGCCTCAGCGCAGGGCTCCGCCTTGCTGAGATATTTCGGGAAAACCCTTGGGCGTGGCGCCGTCGTTGCAGGAGGCGACGGCGTGGCGCGGGGATTTCTGCCCGCCATCGAACTGCTCGCGCATGATGCGGCAGTTCATGGACGCGAGCGGGGCGTTGGAAAAATCCGACAACCCGGGCGCGGAGGTAAACGTCGAGGTGCCGAGGCCCGCGACGAGCCCCACCGTGGCCGTGCTGGCCTGCAGGAGATAAACCTTCGGGCGGGCGGCGCGGGTTTTCATCGCAAGAGCAGGACGAGGCAAAGCGGCAGAGGGACGCGAAACTCAGTGAGCGAACTCTACCTGCGCCCAAATCTTCTGCACGTTCGGCACCGACAGGCTGTCGCGGCGAAAACGGGCGAACTTCAGGAGCCCCGTAACGGACTTGCCAAATTTTCGGGAGAGCTGCGCGTTAAATTCTTGCCCGAGCTTCGTGCCGCCGACCGCGGTTTCGAAGTGACTGTACGACGCGGTGAGCGCGATTGCCTCCGGGAGATTCGCGGTCGCGCGGACATAGGTCTCCTGCAGTCCGGCGGCGGGGGTCGAGAGAAAGAGATCGGCCCAGCCGTTGAAGGCGTGGAGCGTGGCGAGGGGCGTTTTGAAACCGACGTTGTGGTCCGAGCCGAGTTGCTCGTAGCCGAGAGTGAGCGCGCCGGGCTTCATCACGAGACCGGCGGAGACCGCGGTGTAGGTGGTCGAGTAATTCAAGGGGCTCGCGCCGTAATCGGACTGCGTGGCGAGTTCGGCGCGGTAGGCGAATGTGACCGCGGCGTGGATCGGCTGCGTGCCGGCAAAACTCGCGCCGTAGGTCGCGCAGGAATTCGCCGCGGCGGTTTGCGCGAAATCGAGCAGGTAAGCGTAGCCGGTGAGCGTGCCGGCGCCCAAACCGGTGTAGCGGGCGTGGAGCACATGGGAATCCGACGGCCATTTGCCCTGCGCATGGCGGGCGCCGAAGACCCGGTTGATCTGGTCGAGGTAACCGTAGGTGAGCGTGGTCTGGGCGAGGGTTTTGTCCTGCACGACGAACGCGTCGAAGGTCTGCATGTTTTGCCGCCAGCCGACGTCGCCGACGAACCGGGCGTTGTCGAGCACCAGCCGTTGGCGGCCGAGGGTCGCGGTGGTCTTGCCCGATGTGTAGGCGAAGAACACCTGGTTGATCTCGCTCGTCTCGGGATCGGCGACGACGGCGCGCCCGGTGGCGGCGGGATTCAAACCGGCCTGGCTGTAACCATCCCCGTCGGCCGCGACGAGGTGCTCCCCTTCGACCATGGCTGTGAGCCCCTGCCACGGCGCGGTGGTGAAGCCGAGGCGCGTGCGCAACGTGAGCGCGTCGGCCGCGCGGAGGTTCGTCTGCTGCGCCCCTTCGTAACGCAGCCGGGCGTTGAGTGAAACCGTGCCCTTCTCAAAAACGTCGCCGAGCGAACCGGCCGAGAGGAGCGGGCCAGCGGCGGCGAGAGAGAGGGCAAGGCAGGCGAGACGTAATGAGTTCATGGTGACCGGTTGATGATTGATCCCGGATCACTGTAACACGCACCGGCCCGCGGACCTTGATGCACGTCAACGTCCGGCGGATTTTGGGCGCGGCCCCACGCGGGCCGGACCGGTCGACGAGACGTTGCCCTCCGCACGCGGCACACCCGGGCCGCCGTGCGGGTCGTTGGTCCGCGCGCGGCCGATCATCGCCAGGCATTGGCCGATGGCCGCCGGCAGTCCGGTGGCGTGGGCCTTGAGTTCCTCGGACTGCGCGGCGGTGTCCAGCTGTGCCCCCGCGAGGTTCACCTGGCCGATGCCCTGGGTTTGTTCGTTCGACGCTCTCGCAATCGCGGCCACCAACGCGTCGTCCCGCCACGCAGCCGGAGATTTTCACGCCGCGGTCGCGGTTCTGCACCGAATCGGCAATCTTCTCGGCCGTCTCGCGGGCCGCCTGCGCCGCGCATCGGGCGAGCGCGCGCACCTCGTCGGCGGCGAGGCGGTCCTCGGCTTCCTTCATCCGGTCGATGCGCGCTGGGCTGGCGTCGAACCCTCGCCGGCGACGACGCCGAATTGGCCCGCCGGGGCCCGATCGCAGGCGATCTGGCGGATGTTCGCCCCGGCCTCAACCGCGGGTCCGCTCACTTTTTCCGCGACGAAGCGGCGTTGGGCGGCGGAGGCGAAACGCTCGAAGACGCGGAGGGAGGTGAATTGCCCGGCCCGCATCGGCGCGAACCGGCGGAAGGACTCGCCCGTGAACGCATTGGCGACACACCCGCCCGTGCGCGTCGCGCGCTCGATCCCGGCCTGTGCCTTCGCCTGCCCAAAATTCACAGAGCAGGAGATGCCGTGGCCGATGTCGGCGTCCTTGCTGAGATGCGACGTGGCCCCGACGACGTCGCGCCGGCGGCTGATCGTGTGGGTGTCGTGACCGATCGAGTCCGCGGTGGGAAGCTCAGGGCGGTGATGGCGGCGCGTTTCGCCGCGATTTGGGCGAGGTCCCGAACCCCACCTGTCCCTTGCGCTGAAATTCCGCCGCGAAACGCGCGGCGTCGAAAGCCCCCCCCATGCGCGCGGTGAGTTCCGTGAGCATGCGGGCGGTGGCCTGCCGCTGATCGCGCCGTTCGGCGGTGAACTGCGCGCCGGGGCCGCCGATGAAGCCGGCCGAGCGCCCCCGCTCTTTTGCGGTCCATGCCGGGGAGGGCCGGCCGGCGGCCACACGACCCAGCCGGCTGACGCATCACGTCGGCGCAGTCGATGGGCCATTTCTCAGGCACAAGGCGGTGGGCGAAAAGACGACGGCAGCCACCGGCCGCAACAGCCCGAGCTCCCGTCAGAGGGCGCGGGTGGTTTTTTCCCGGAGGCCACGGGCAAACGGCCGCTGGGAGGGGGCCGTCCGGCACGCTGCGCGCCCCGCCCGTCCCCCCACGTTAAGCCCGGGGCCCGACCGGCTTGATCCAGCGCCGGATTTCCGCAGGGCCGCGCCGGGCGCCGGCACCGCGGCGGCGCGGCCCCCACGCCCCCGAGGGCATGGGGCCGATCGGTCGTGCGAATGAAGCGCCCTGCGCGGTCCGGCGCAGAAAGCGAGCGGCCGGTCGAGCCCACTCCGCACAGAAGGAATATTGCATCCCCCCAAGGCCCTGAATCAAGGTCCTTGGTTTTCTGACGTCGTCCGGAAATGCGACGCAAGGAGAAGCCCACACTCTGCACCTATCCACCCGCCCATCTCACCACCTTCTCTGCTCGACCACCGCGCGCCGAAAGACCGTTCCACGCCATCGTCCCACGGCCCGGACCGGGCGGAACCCGACCGCGCCAGGCCGACCCTCAGCCCGCAGCCGGCCCCCATCAGCGGCGGCGGAGCGGCACGCCCGGCGGAGGGCGACCTGCGTCCGCCCCACCCCTTTTCTCGCATGAGTTCCCCTGCTGTCGAACCGCTCAAAACGAAAATCCTGGTCGTCGCCGACGATGCTCTCGTCGCCCGCGACCTTTCTCAGCAACTCGCCGATTACGGGAGTGAACCCCTCGGCCCCGCCACCTCCGGCGAGGCGGCGCTCGCCCTGGCCGAGCACCTCCAGCCCGACCTCGTGGTGATCGACGTCCCGCTCGCCGGTGCACAGCACGGTCTCACGACCGCCCGCGCGCTCCGGCAGCGTTTGAGGCGGCCCGTCGTCTTGCTCGCGGCCCGGTCCGACCGCGCTGCCCTCGAACAGGCCCAGGGGGCCGAGCCCTTCGACTGCCTGCTCAAGCCCTGTGACGCGCAGGCGCTGCGCACCGCCATTGAGCTCGCGCTTTTCCGACACCGCGCCGAGGCCCGCCAGCGCGCGCAGGAAGCCCGCTACCGGGCTCTGGCCGATGCGGCCGACGCCGCGATCGTCACCACCGACCGCGCCGGTCACATGGTCGATTGGAACCGCGGCGCCACCCGGATCTTCGGCTACGCCGAGGCCGAAGCGCTCGGCCGCCCGCTGTCGCGGTTGCTGCCTAGTCTCGCGCAGCCGGAACCCGCGGCCGAGCTGGCGCGCGTGCAGGCCGGCGGTGCGGAGCCCGCGCCGGACCGGACCGTGGAGCTCACCGGACGCCACCGGGACGGGCGCGAGTTTCCCGTGGAGCTCTCCCTCGCCGCGTGGACGACCGCCGAGGGCCCGTTC
>CAJAYO010000789.1 GCA_903948415.1 uncultured Opitutia bacterium
CGGGCCGAAGGCCCATCCTATCCCAGCCTGGGGCGACGCCCCAGGAACTGAAAGCCCGCGCCATCCCTCAATCCCACACATAGCGTTCATCAAATTCGATTCCGTATTTCGTGAGAAACGCCCGGTATTCCTCCTGAAAGGTCCGCGTTCGATGATGCTCTTCCTGGCTGTCGATGTAATGCCGCAACGCATCCAAATCCGACGGCCCAACGGAAAACGCACCGTAGCCCCGCTGCCAGGCAAACCCCGCCAAGGCGGGCGATTGAGGTTTCAGCCATTTCGAGGAGGAGGTTTTCAATTCCTCCACAAGTCTCGCCGTCGTGACGGTGCGAGCGAGACGAACGGCGAGATGCACGTGATCGGCGACGCCACCGACCCGGAAACATTCGCAATCCGCGTTTCGGGCAACCGTGGCGAGGTAGGCGTGGAGCGCGGGACGAACGGAGGGATCAAGGACGGGAGTGCGGTCTTTGGTGCTGAAGACGACGTGGACCAGGAGAAATGAAAGCGATTGCGGCATGACCACGGTTATAGGGCCAAAGGCCCGCGTGATTCCAGCCTGGGCCAACGCCCCAGGCTGGGATGGCGGAGCGCCGTTGGCGCGGAAGAGGGGCGGAAGACGGGCAAGCGATGTAAAACCCGTAAGGCGTGCATCGGGATTCCTGCGGGCCAAAGGCCCATTCTATTCCAGCCTGGGGCAACGCCCCAGGAAACGTGACCAAGCGAGAATCCGGAGCGCCAACGGCGCGCTTCATTGGATCGAAGGGAAACAGGCGGCGCATGATTCGTGGTCATGCAGGAGGGAAGATGAGGCGGGCTTTCAGCCCTCATTTTACCGCCGGCTTAATTCCTGGGGCGTTGCCCCAGGCTGGGATGGCGGAGCGCCGTTGGCGCGGAAGACGGGCAAGCGATGTAAAACCCGTAAGGCGTGCATCGGGATTCCTGCGGGCCAAAGGCCCATCCTATCCCAGCCTGGGGCAACGCCCCAGGAACGGTGGGCAAAAAAACAGGGCTGAAAGCCCGCTTCATGGTGCGACGCATTCAGGGTGTTTCGGCTTCGCCCCGGACGCGGGCGCGGGCGGCTTGGGTTCTGGCGCAGATGCGGGTGATCCGTTCGTGGTTGGCGGCCACCCGCGCTCGCTCGGCTTCGCTCACTCCAGCGCCCACACCTTCACGTTGTCGACGAGCACTTCCTGCCCGTCCTTCCCGCCGACGCGAAAGACCAGGCCGGGTTTCTTCACCTGAAAATCTTTTGCCGTCGCGCGCAGCGCTTCCTTCCCGTCGACCGTGGCCACGACCCGATCGCCCTTTACCTCAAGCAGGAGCGTGAACCATTCGCCCGGCGCGAACTTCGTCGCCGCCTTCGCATGCGGGACGGCTTTTGAGTTGGGATCGGCCTTGTCGTTGTGCTCGGTGATCGTCCAACCCGTCGGCGTGATCGCGAGCGAGAAGAGGTGGCCCTTTTTCTTGAGCTCGCCCGGCGCCGGATCGAACCCGAGGTTGAACATCGTCGCACCCGCGAATTTCAGATCGAGCTGGATCGCGCAGTCCTGCAGCGGCAGCGCCTTCCGAAACGCCGCGATGTGTTGGTCGCTCGCGAGCTGGCTCGCGTGCAGCACGCCGCCGGATACGGCCAGCACGCCCGTGTTTTTCGCCCAGCCCTTCGGCACCGTCGCGGCCTCAAAATTCTCCTCGAGGAGCAACTTTCCTTTTTGGCCCAACGTCGGTTCCGGAGCTGCCCCGACGGCGACCGCCGCCAGCACACTCCACGACAAAACGAGGACACAGAGGCGCGGCGGTTTCATGAACCCACGCCAGCACCTCGGCGCGCCGGCGCAACGGAAAACCGGCGCCCCGCCCCTCCTCGGGCGCAGCGCCGCTTTCGGGAAACAGGCTCACCCCCCCGGGCGGGCAAGCCCGGGCCACGCGGGAGCGGCTAGCCCGTAAATGTCGGGGCGCCGAAATCGCGCGCCGCGCCTCACCTCCGCCCTGCCGCGCCCCACCTCCGCCCTGCCTCACTCCAGTTTTCGCAGCAGACCCTGGATCGCCGCTTCGATCTTCGGCGCAGCCCCGACCTCCACCCGATTGGTGCCGAGCCACGTTTCGTAGCCGCCGAGTTCGTGCTGCCGCGGCGTCGGCAGGTAGCCGTAACTGCCGTTCGCGAGCTCGATCGTGAACGTCGCCGGGAACGGGCTCGCCGCTTTGATCGCGAGTCCCGTCTCGGTGAAAGTCTCGAACGGGATCGCCGCCACCGCGAGTTCCCCGATCCGAAATGCCTGCAGCACGACGCTGATCGTGTCCGGCCAGTCGCGCGCCGTGAGCGTGCGTTCCGCGTAGATTTTCTCCAGCCGATGCACCGGCGAAACGGTTGCCGGCCGCGCGCGGACCTGCTCCGCCCGGGCGACGAGCGCGGGCGTGGGCCGGCGGGTCTGGAGCACGAGTTCCGTTTGCGCGGCCTTCAGCTCAACCCAGTCGCGATACGCCAGCGTGCGTTGGACGCGCACCACCTCCCGGGCGAGGTCGTCGGCCACAAGTTTGATTTTTTCATAGGGCGCGTATTTCCGCGCCGCCGCTCGGATGTCGATGTTGTTGACGTCGCCACACGGACCGTTGGCGAGGAGGCCGACGAACGGCACGTCTTGTCGGTCGGCGCCCAGCAACTCGCGCAGGCGATCGGCAAACACGCCGAAATAGTCGGCCGAGATATGCCCGCTCGGCACGCCGCCGACGTAGTGCAGCCAGTAGTTCGCGAGCAGCGCGATCGGCCGGCCGCCCGTCGATTGCACGGAAAGAAACTGCACTTCGGGGTTCGTCGGTCCCGCGGGCTCCGCCAAATCCGTGCGACTGCTCCCGGGATTCATGAGGGCCCGATCCTGGCCGCCGAAGGGATTCACCACACTCTGGCCGTCTTTGAGGCGCCAGCGGCGGTTAAAAACATGCTGCGGCACCTGCCCCGCGCCCCAGGCGAGGCGGGCCGGTTCGAGATTGTTCAGCGCGCGCCGCACCCCGTCGACGATCCGCTGCACCAAAAACGTCTGATACTCGTCGAGCGCCGGACCCGGCCCCGCCGTGCCGTCGCGCAGTGCGATCCGATTCGCCCCGCCGGCACTCGTCGCCGAATGCGTGTGCGTGGCCGACATGAGGAGGTGCCCGGTCGGCACCCCGGTCAGGCCGTGAATCCGCCGCTTGGCTTCGTCGAACACCTCGCGGTTCACCCCGACGTTGTCGACGATGGCGAACACCAACCGCGTGGTGCCGTCGTCGAGCGCCAGGCAGCGCACGTGCAATTCGTCGTGGATATGCGTCGCCGGCGGCACCTCGAAATTCCCCACGATGCCCGCCCCGAGCGGCGGCGTGATATTGCTGGTGGCGGCACCCGCGCGAAACACCCGCGCCGCGTCCGCCGCGAAGGCAAAACCGCCGGGTGCGATCAACACCAGCACGCCGCCGAGATATGCGCCGAAATCGCGAATGAATTTTTTCATGGGGTAAGGGGAATTCCAAAGGTTGCGTCCGAGTTCCCGCGTGTTCAAGTGCCATGGTCCATGCGCACTCATGCCCACACCCCGGGTCGGCGTCTCGCTTCCTGCCTGGCCGGTCTGCTGCTTGCCCTCCTCGCGGCCCACTCTGCAACCGCCGCGCCGGCCGGGCGGCCTCCCGCGCGCTCGCCGGCCGAGGCCCTTCAATCGTTCCACCTCGAATCCGGCCTGCGCATCGAACTCGTCGCCGCCGAACCGCTCGTCATCAATCCCGTCGCCTTCGTGTTCGACGGACCCCGCCGGCTCTTCGTCGCCGAGGGCCGCGGCTATCCCGACCCCGTCGAGGGCGGCGGCCACACCACCGCCGGCCGCATCGCATTGCTCGAAGACGTCGACGGCGACGGACGCTTCGAACGCCGCACGGATTTCGCGACCGGCCTCGGCTACGTCAACGGCCTCGCGCTCTGGCGCGGCGGCGTCTTCCTCACGGCCGCCCCCGACATCCTGTATCTTAAAGATACGGACGGCGACGGAATCGCGGACGTGCGCACGGTGGTGCTCACCGGTTTCGACGCCACCAAGACCGCGCAGTTGCGGGTGAGCCACCCCACCCTCGGCCTCGACGGAAAAATCTACGTCACCAGCGGACTCAACGGCGGCAAAGTCACCTCTCCCGCCCACCCCGGGCGCGCCGCCGTGACGTTCGCGTTGAAAGACGGCCGCTTCGATCCGGACAC
>CAJAYO010000790.1 GCA_903948415.1 uncultured Opitutia bacterium
AGCTTGACGTTGAACGCGGTGCCGACGGCGCGCACCTCGACGCCGGCGGCGCGCACGACGAAGGGGCGCGCGGGATTTTTCGCGACGGCGAACTGGGCCTCGCCTTGCACGAGCAGCACGCGGCGCTCGGCGGCGGAGAACTGCACGACGACGTGGGCCCCGCGGTTCAGATTGAGCACGGAGCCGTCGGGCAACGTCTCCTGCCGGTAGGCGGCGGCTTCGAATACGAGGGGCGCTTCGCCCGGCGCGCGGCTCGGCGGGGCCCACACGAGCAGCAGCGCGACCGCCGCCGCGACCGCGAGGAGCGCGGGCGCAGCCCAGCGCCAGGGAGAAGGGCGGCGGTGGCGGGCGAGGAGATCCGGATTCGGCACGGTGCCGTGCTCGGGGCGCCACTGCGCGAGGGCGTTGAAGTCGCCCCACAGGCGGCGGTGGCGCTCGAAGGATGCGCGGTGCGCGGCGTTCGCGGTGAGCCACGAGAGAAATTCGTCCTGCTCCGCCGGCGTGAGGCCGCGGTCGTGGCGCACGAGCCACGCGGCGGCGGCGGACTCGATGGACTCGTTGAGCGGAAACCGGGGATCGGGGGCGTTCATGGCCAGCGGCCCTCGCGTTCGCGGCGGCATTGGAGCATGAAGGCCATGCATTTTTTCACGCCGATGGTGAGCTGCGCGGAGACGGTGTTTTCCGAGACGCCGAGCTGCGCGGAGATCGCGGCCTGCGACAAACCGTAGACTTTCCGCAGGGTGAAAATCTGGCGGCACCGGTCGGGCAGCGTCTGGATGGCTTCGGTCAAGAGGGCGAGTTCCTGGTGATGGGCGATGAGGTCCGCGATGTGACCTCCCTCATCCAAGACGGCCAACCCCTCGCTTTCCGCTAAGGATTCCATCGGGACGACCGCGCGGTGACGGTAGCGGTCGAGGGCGAGGTTGCGGGCGACGGCGAAGAGAAACGCCTTGGGGGAAGTGACCTCGCCGCGTTCCCGCGCCCGCAGGAGGCGCAAGTAGGACTCCTGCACCACATCATCGAGATCGTCCTCGGTCCGGAACCGGCTGCGCAACCACGCGCGCAACACCGGCTCGTGCGGTTGCACGTGGGTGGCGAACCACAGGCCAAGTTCGGAGTCGGGCGGGGGCATCGGGGGTGAAGGCTGCTGCGGGGAATCTCTCTTTGCACCCGAACAGTCGAGCGGATTGTGGCCGCGACCTCGCACCGGGCGCATCTCATCCCAACAGCCCGTCTGTTTCAGACGTTGCCTTTGTAGGCCCGCCCGGTGGGCGGGCAACCCGGCCACCGGCCGGACCTACAGTTTAAAAACTACAGGCTATTGGTATCCGTTTCCCCGAGGTGGGCCGTGCGCTCCGCGCGCGGCTCAACGAGTCACACCCCACCCTGCGATCCGCCGCCCGCGGAGCGGCCGGCCCACCCCGGAGGGCGCGCGGCGATGGGGCGACCAACGCGGCCCCAAGCGCAGGTCCGGGCCCGGCTCTATTCTCCGACGACGGAGCCTGCACGCGACGTCGCCGCAGCCGCGGTCGGCGGCAACGAGGCGGACGACCTTGGGTTTCGTCGCGGGGGCGGGACGGCGGGGAGCGGCGCGCCGAGCGGCAAGACAGGAGCCCGCGGGGCTGCGCAGGTTAATCCGGGAAATCGTCCGCGGGCGGCGGCGCTAGCCTGCATCAATCACACTTTCCTGACTAAATTATTTTTCACAGAGCGCACCGAGTTTCGGACCGAGGCCACGGAGCCAACCACCTCGGCCGCTCGGTGAGCTCTGTGGCCTGGGCTCCGGGTCCTCTGTGAAATCGATTTGGTCAAGTTGAGGATGAAATATCCGGGCTAGAACGTGCCTTTGAGACCGACGGTCCAGAGCGAGCCGAAGTCCTGGCGTTGGCGCAGCTTGCTGGGCACCGGGGTCGTGGGGCCGGAGATTTCCACGTCGTCGACGGGGGCGTTGACGTTGCGAAGGTTGGCGAAGACCGAGAGGTTGCGCCAGATGAGGCGTTCGCCACTCACGTCGATGTAGGATTTTTTGGCGCCCCAGGTGTAGGTCCCCGCTTCGATGCTGCGGCCGGTGACGACGGCTCGGCGCTGGCGACCGAGGTAGTTCCAGTTCAGGCGCACGTTGTAGCTGGGGCGGGTCAGACTGAAGCCCCAGTTGCCGCTGCGGGGGACATAGCCGGTGAAATTGCCGGAGCCGTCGCCGGTGGCGCGTTGGGTGCTGCCGTTGGCGTAGAATTGGACGCCGCGCGCCCAGTGCGGGAGGAAGGTGAGGGCTTGGCGGTAGTTGAGATTGGCGCCTTCGATCCGGACGCTGGTGGGGAGATTGTGCTGGGTGGCGACCTGGTAGGGATCGTAGTCGGTGGGATCGAGGCCGTAGTGGCCGAGAAACTCGGGGGTGGCGTCGAACACGGTGCTGCCAAAGAAATTTTTGAAATCGCGGCGGAACGCGGTGACGGAAATTTGTCCGACGCGCGCGAAGTAATACTCGAGGGCGAGCTTCACGCTCTTGGCCTGCCAGGCCTTGATGTTGACGTTGTTGACGGTGATGCGGTTCGTGTTGCTGGGCGGGGATTCGATGTCGGGGAGGGTGATGCCGCCGGAGTATTGGTTAAAGTTGGGGCGGCCGAGGGACTCGTAAAACGCGGCGCGGGCAATGAGGTTTTCCCGGATAGTGTAGCTGCCGTTCAGGCTGGGCAGGAGGCGGAGGTATTCTTTTTGGGCGGACAGCCCGCGATCGATAAAGGTGAGTTGCGAAACCCTCAGCGCGTCGCTGGTGAGCGTGAGGGGGAGTCCGTTTGCGCCGCGGATGACTTTGCCGGCGGCGTCGCGCTGGAAATTGCGCGTCGGGTCGGTGAGCGGGCCTTCGGCGTCGACGTTGGTCTGCTCGGCCCGGGCGCCGCCGGTGAGTTTGAGGCGGCCATCGAAGAGGCGGAGATCACCGCGCAGATACGCCGAGGAGATGAGTTCCACGGAGCGCTTGGAGTTGCTGATGAGCGAGCGATACTGCGCGTTTTGATCGGCGGTGAAGTAATTCGGCTTCGCCTTGGCGAGCTCGTAGAGGGCTTCGGGGCTGACCCATTGCATCTTCGGAAATCCGTAGGGGCCGAAGCGCTGAGCGATGTCGTAATCGACGACGCCGGCGGCGGTGTCGTCACTCGTGCCGGTGGGGGTCGTGCTACTGCGGCCATCGGCTCCGACGTAAGTGAGCGCGGTGTTGTTGGTGCGGTAGTCGGACCTGCTTTCGCGGGCATCGAGGCCGGCTTTCAAGCCAACGGGCCAGCGCCAAGCGAAGTCGCGGCGGGCATTCACAAACGCCGTGCGGTGAAAACTGACGGATTGGCCAAGGCTGCTGCCCGCGGTGGCGAGCGCGTAGTTGGCGAGGGTGCCCGGGTCGACGGGTGCGCCGGTCACGCCGTCGGTCACGGTGACGCGTCCGGGGCGCAGGTCGGTGTTGTCCTCGAAGGAGACGGTCACGCCGGTGCGGCGGGCGAGGAGGCTGCCGAAGTAGCCTTTGTCGATGTCGCGAAAACGATTTGTCGCGAGGGAGAAGCCGAGACCGGCCTCGGCTTTCCAGACGGGGCCGTCGTGGCGGTAGCTCAGGCTCGGCATGACGGTGCGGCTCAAACGGTCGCGGGGGCTTTCGGCCTGGCGGATTTCACCGGCGCCCACGTTGCCGCGCGTGAAGGCCGGCGAAAAATTGCCCGCGGCGACGGCGCCGACGGAGTAGGTGAAATTGCGTTGGTTGTAGAAGGAGTGGAACGTCCCGTAGTGGAAGGACAGAGAGACGCGGTCAGCGCGGCCGAGGCGGTAGTCCACCGTGGCGCCGAACGCCGTGCGGTCGCGGCCGACCGAGCTGTCGCGGTACAGGTAGTCGCTGAGGTAGGGGCGGCCCGGCGTGGTGTCCGGCAGCGTGGTGCCGTTGGTCACCGCGCCGGCGCCGCGCCACGTGTTCTGCATGAACGGTTCGGAGGAATACTGCGACGAGGCCCCGGCGGAAACGGTGAATCCGAAGGTGCGATTCACCGGCACGACCCAGGAAAACTCGAAGCCGGGCTGGACCTTGCGTGTGGCCTCGGCGCGGGGGCCCGGCGTTTTGTTAAAGTCGCGGGCGTCGTCGCGCATGATCACGTAGGTGGTCGCGGAGAAGAGGGGCTTGGACCGCTCGAAGGCGCTGCGGGGAACCAGGTTCACGGAGCCGGCCAGGGCGGAGCCGGGGGACTCGGGCGTCGGCGAGAAGACGACTTCGACGCGGGACATGCTGTTGATCGAAACGGAATTGAGTTCGACGTTGCGGCCGGTGCCGGAGACTTCCGGCGTGGC
This sequence comes from uncultured Opitutia bacterium, assembly GCA_903948415.1. Classification (GTDB taxonomy): domain Bacteria; phylum Verrucomicrobiota; class Verrucomicrobiia; order Opitutales; family Opitutaceae; genus GAS368. The sequence goes on from CAJAYO010000790.1 coordinate 4,318, forward strand.
GAGACTCATGCCGCCGACGGTGACAGGGACGTTGTCGGAGGAGACGCCGTCGATGGAGGCTTCCCGGGGGTCGCCACCACGGTAGGACATGGTGATGCCGGGAAGAAGTTTGAGGAACTCACCCACGTTGCCGTCGGGCACGAGGCCGAATTCGTCGGCGGCGACGACCGTGACCATGTTGGGCGCGAAGCGTTGTTCGTTGATCGCGATGGCCGCGCCGTCCATCTCGCGCGACGAAGCGACGACCAGCGATTGGAGTTTGACGATGCCGTCCGCGGCCGGGCGCGAGGGGCTGTTGAGCCCGAAGTCCCGCTCAACGGCCTCGCCCGGAGCGAGGGTGAGCGTCACGCGGAGGGGATCGAGGCCGGTGTAGAAAATCTCGAGAACGACTTCGCCCGCCGGGACCGCCGGGAGGCGAAACGTGCCCGTCTCGTCCGTGAAGACCGCGAGATTGGTGCCACGGACGGTGACGCGGGCGCTGCTGAGATATTGGCCCGCCGTCTCGTTTTGGACCCGGCCGGAAATCGAGGCCGAGGCGGTGACGGAGACCGGCGAGCCAGCCGCGGCCTGGGCGGGATGCGCGAGGGACAAGGCGAGCGCGAGCCAGCCGCTCAGGAGGGGGATCAGGGTGGTGGGCTTCATGGGGCGGGGCGATTCATGGGGAATCGGGGGGTGGGGTAAAAAAAACGAGGGGGCCGACGAACGGAGCACACTCACCGCATCCGTGTGCGGATCGAGGAAAATGCGCAGGGCGGTGCGGGCGGCCATGCGTTCGAGCGCGTCGCCGCGGGCGGCACCCGGCCCACGCGCTAACCGACCTCGATCACCGTCTCGCCGCTCGCGAGGCCAATGCGGACGCGCTTGTGCGGCGCACCGCGGCGCGCCAGGTTTCGCCGCCCCGCATGAATACCCTCTCCCGCTTGCCGCTTGCCCTGAGTCTGCTGCTGGCTCTCGCGTCCGCCCCCATCTGGGCGGCGCCGGCCCGGCCCAATGTCCTGTTCATCATCTCCGACGACCTCACGGCGACGGCGCTCTCGTCGTATGGCAACACCGTGTGCCGCACGCCGAACATCGACCGGCTGGCGGCGACCGGCACGCGCTTCACCCGGGCGTACTGCCAGGGCACGTATTGCGGTCCCTCGCGGGCGTCGTTCATGTCGGGCTACTATCCGCATGCGATCGGGGTGCTCGGGTACAACAGCCCGCGGGCGGCGATCGGGGACCGCGCCACGTGGCCGCAGCACTTCCAGAGCGCGGGCTACTCCACGGCGCGCGTCAGCAAAATTTACCACATGGGCGTGCCCGGTGGGGTCGAGGATCTCGGACCGGGGCGTGATTACCACGGGGCGGACGACGCGGCTTCGTGGACGGAGCGTTTCAACACGCCGGGGCCGGAATGGCGGGCGGCGGGCAGCGGCGAGACGCTCGAGGGCAACCCGGAGGGCAAGAAGCCGGTCGTGGGGGGCAACACCTTCGTGGTGGTCGAGGCCGACGGCGACGACGAGGTGCACGCGGACGGCAAGGCGGCGGCCAAGGCGGTCGAGCTGATCCAGCAGCGGGGGCGGGACGGCCGGCCCTTTTTCCTCGCGGTGGGTTTTGTGCGACCGCACGTGCCGTTCGTGGCGCCGCGGAAGTATTTCGCGCCGTATCTGCCCTATGAAAAGCTCCGGCTGCCGGACAAGGTGGCGGGCGACTGGGACGACATCCCCAAGGCGGGCATCAATTACAAGACGAGTGTGAACATGCAGATGGATGAGCGCCGGCAGAAGAAGGCGCTGGGCGGCTACTATGCCTGCGTGTCGTTCATGGACGCGCAGGTCGGCAAGGTGCTCGCGGCGCTGACCGAGGCCGGGCTCGACGAGAACACGATCGTGATTTTCACCAGCGATCACGGGTATCACCTCGGCGAGCACGATTTCTGGGCGAAGGTCAGCTTGCGGGATGAGTCGTCGATGGTGCCGCTGATCGTGCGGGTGCCCGGCAAGAAGCCCGCCGTGTGCCACTCGTTGGTCGAGTTGCTCGATCTCTACCCAACGCTGGCGAGCCTCTGCGGCCTGGAGGTACCGGCGCGGCTGCAGGGCCGGAATCTCGCGCGGGTCTTTGACGATCCGAGCCACCAGGTGCGTGACACGGCCTTCAGCGTGGCGCCTTCCAGCAAGGGATTTCTGCTCCGCGACGACCGCTTCGCGTACCTGCAATATCAGGAGGATGCCACGGGCGGGATCGAGCTGTTCGACGCGGTGCGGGATCCGAAGCAATTCACCAACCTCGCGCTCAAGCCCGAATACGCGGACACCGTTGCCGCCTACCGGGCGAAGCTCACCGCCAAGCTCGCCGAGGTGCGCGCGAGTGATCTGACGAGAAAGTGAGTCAGCCGGGGTGGGGAGGCCACGGGGCGTTTCCGCCCGCGGAGGCGATCCGTACGGCCCGAAGCGGCCCGGCCCTGCCCGGCGGGCGGAGCGGCTTCACGCCGCGGCCCCTTGCCTGAGCGTCAAAGCGTCGCCGTCACGATGCGCGGCGGCGGGGCGTGATGTGGCGTGGAGTGCGCGGGGGAACGGCTCACGCCGGCTGACTTGCCGGCCGGCCTCCCGATCGATCCAAAGGCGTTTCAGCGCCACCT
>CAJAYO010000791.1 GCA_903948415.1 uncultured Opitutia bacterium
CGCATCTCGTCCCCCGTCACCTCCGGCAGACCATAGTGCTTCGCGAGCCGGGCGTTGAGAAAGGTGTAATCGCTGTCCAGCAACTCGAGCACGCTGCGGTCCTGTTTCAGAATGTGGTCGAAGCACAGCTCCGTCTCGCTCCGCATCGCCCGCCGCATCGGCCCGTCAAACTCGATCCGGCTCCCGTCGCGGCTGCGCGTCGCCGTCTGCCCGAGCACGGCCCGCGCGTTGATCGGCACCGACTCCACATCCCGCACCTGCAACCATTGGCCCGTAAAGTTCTTCACCAAGGCCTGCACCTTCGGATCGGCCAGCATCCGCTTGACCTGCGCGGGGACTTCGCGCCGCAGTTCGCCCGCCGCCGCCAGCCGCAACAGCTCCGCATCCGGCATCGTCGACCAGAGAAAATACGACAACCGCGACGCCAGAGTATAATCATCCACGTCCGCCACCGCCGCGGTGCCCGCCACCGGCGTTTCGATCCGGAACAAAAACCGCGGCGACGCCAACACCGCCATCATCGCCCGGCCGATGCCTTCTTCAAACGTCCGCCCGGGCTGCGCCGACGTGGCGTGCGCGATCTCCACCAGACGCGTGACATAGGCCGGTTCCACCGGACGCCGGCAGGCCCGCGCCGCAAACTCGCCCAACAACTCCCGGGCATAGCCCTCGCGCTCGGCCGCGGCTGCGGGCGCCGGTCCGCGCGGAAAAAACCGCGCATAGTTCGCGGGCGCCGTCCAACGCGCCGGATCGAGCGGCCCCTTCACCTGCACCGCCACCACCCGCACCGTGACACTCGTCGCCCCCGGCACCGATTGTGCGCGCACCGGCGCCGGCGCGGCGCCCGCCGGCTGGGCCCGCGGCACGATCTGAAACTGCACCGCATGCGCCCCGGCCGGCCACGTTACCTCGCGCACCCGGCTCAGGACTTTGCGCTCCTGCCACGCCACGTCTTCGCGGAACCACTCCACGCCGTCGACCCGCGCGATCAGCGTGCCCTGCCCCGGATCAAAATCAAACGTCCCGCGAATCTCCAATTCCGCCTCGACCCCATAGGCCCCCGCTTCCGCGACCCGAAACGTTTGCGCCACCGTGACCGGCTTCGTGACGTTCATCCGCTCACCGGTGCCGCCGCCCTCCGTCGCCCGGAACTCCCGGCCGGTCGCCGTGCGCACCGGCATGACCCGCGCCACCTTCGGCACCGCCCGCTCCACAATCACCTCCGCCGCCTGCAGATATTTCTCCAACAGCAACGGCGACACCGTCAGCACATCCCCGATGTTGTCGAAACCGTTCCCCGAGTCGTCGGGCGGAAACTCCACCTCGCTGTTAAACTCGACGCCCATGAGGTCGCTGATCGTGTTGCGATACTCGGTCCGGTTGAGCCGCCGCACCGTCGCCTTGCCGGGATCCGGGGCCGCAGCGTCGAGCCGCAACGCCTCCACCTTGATCCACTGCGTAAGGAGGGCGATCTCCCCGGCCGTCGGCCGGTCCACCCCGTCCTCGACCGGCGGCATGATCCCCGCCCGGACATTCTTGAGCGCCCCAAACCACAGATCGTGGCGCGACAGAATATCCGCGGCCGACTTGAATTCGTCGAACGCCACCTGGCCCTTGTTCACGCCGTCGGCGTGGCAATCGTAGCAATATTTCGCGAGCAGCGGCTGGATGGTTTGTTTGAAACCTGCCTCCGCCTTCGCCTCTCCCGTCGTCGCGCCGCTGGCCGGCGACGCCCACAGGAGCCAGCCGACGATCCCCGCGCAGCAGCCCGGCAAACACGTCTGCAGGAATCGGCGAGGGTCGCGGAGGGGCATCGGGGTGGTCTGACGTTCGGGAGTGAAACACGGTTGCGCCGCCCGGCCACAGTTTTTCCATCAAAAAAACGGCTTGGGCCGCCCCCAGTCGCCCCAAACGCCAACCCTGGCGCCGCGGCCTCAGCTCAGATCGCGGATACTGCCAAACTGCGGATCGAACAACCGCTGGTAGGTCCGCACGATCATCCCGTCGGTCAGCCCGGCCAGCCAGTCGCAGATCTGCCGCGCCTTGCCCGCCTCCGTCGTCTCGGCGTCAAGCAACCGACCCACCCGCGGCGGCAAAATATTGATCACCCGCCCGCCTTTCTCGACGTAGTTCCGCCAGCACGATTCCCACAGCTGAAACAACACCCGCCGCGCCTTGTGCTCCATCTGCTGGAGCTGCGGACTCTCGAAAATGACGTCGTTGGCCATCTTCTTGTAAAACGCCGCTTCGCGCTCGGCGCCCGGCGCGATGACCAGTTCAAACCGGTAGCGGTTCGTCTTTGCCGACATGAAATTCGTCCGCTCGCGCAACTTGCACGCCGTGATAAACCCGCCGACTTTTTGCGCGAACACGCTCTCCAACCGGTCGCCGCGGATCGCCGGGCACAACTGGTCGAGCCAGCGCTGCCGCTCCGCATCGATCGCCTCCCCCGCCGCCCAGGCCTCGATCCGCTCGATCGTCAGGAATCCCGCCTTCACGCCGTCGACGATGTCGTTGAGCGAATACGCTGCGTCGTCCGCCCAGTCCATGATCTGACACTCGACGCTCTTGAACGCATTCAGCTTTTCCCCGCCATGCAGCTCGTCGGGAATCTTCGCATCGCCGAAGACAAACGCCCGGTGCCGTTCTTGCGGATCGTACAGAAAATGATTCGTCGGCGGCGCCGAAAACTCGCGGAAGAGCTTCTTGTATTTCAATACGCCGTCGAGCAGCGCCCGCGTCGGCACCATGCCGCGCACCCCCGCCTCGTTCTGGTACATCGTCTCCGTCAGCAGATGCAGCGTCTGCGCGTTGCCCTCAAACCCGCCCCACTTGCCCATCAGTTCCTGCAACGTCCGCTCCCCCGAATGACCGAACGGCGGATGCCCGAGATCGTGGGCCAGGCACACCGCCTCGACCAGGTCGCTGTCGATCTGAAAGTCATCGCGCAGCGGCGCCCCCCGCGACCGCAGGTAGGCGCAGATCGACCGGCCGATCTGCGCGACCTCCATCGAGTGGGTCAGCCGCGTGCGGTAGAAATCGTATTCCCCCGAGAGAAACACCTGCGTCTTCGACTGCAGCTTGCGGAACGCATGCGCGTGGATGATGCGGTCGCGGTCCATCTGGAACGGCGTGCGGTAGTCGCTCTTGCGGCTGCCACCCGGCGTCTCGCTGTCGAACGCAGTATAGAAACGGTTGGTCATCGGGTTTCTTTTCGACACGAACCGCTCGCCGCCCGCGATGCAACCCCGCATATGCCGCACGCGACCTCCCCCACTCCACTCGGCCCCTGCACCCTCGGCTGGGACGGCTCCACGCTCACCGCGTTTGCCCGGCGCCGAGCACCGCCTCCCGGACGAAGCCCCACCCCTGCACCGCCGCCGTGGATCGCTGCCCTCAGCGCCCGGGTGCAACGCCACCTCGCCGGCCATCCGCCGGATTTCTCCGACCCGCCCTCCGATTTTACCCGCGTCCCCGAATTTCACCGCGCCGTCCTTCGTGCCACGCTCCCGGTCAAATCCGGCCACACGACCACCTACGGCGCCATCGACCGCGACCCGCGGCCCACCGCCCGGCGCCAGCCGCGCCGCCGGCACCGCCCTCGGCGCCAACCCCCGGCCCCTCGTCATCCCCTGTCACCACGTCGTCGCCGCCAGCGACAAAATGACCGGCTGCTCCGGCCCCGGCGGCGTCGCCCCCAAGCCCGACTCCTCGCGCGCGAGGGCGCTCAGTTGCTGTCGGCGACACACCGGCTTGCAGGCGATTCGAAACTGCGCCCAGCTCCCTTCGTGAAGAAAACCCACCGCGCCGCCACCCCGGCCCTCTCACCCGCTTTGCTCCGCCGTCTCGAGAAGAACGCGCGCGCCGCCGCGGACGCCTCCTACTCGCCCTACTCCGAATTTCCCGTCGGCGCCGCCATCGTCTGCGGCTCCGGCAAAGTCTTCACCGGCTGCAATGTCGAGAACGCGTCCTACGGCCTGTGCAATTGCGCCGAGCGCACCGCGATTTTCTCCGCGGCCGCGACCGGCGAGCGCATCGTCCACGCCGTCGTGGTCTACACCCCGACCCCGACCCCGAGCAGTCCGTGCGGTGCCTGCCGCCAGGTGATCAACGAATTCGGCCCCGACGCGATCGTCATCAGCGTCTGCGACGGCCCCGGCCGGATCGAGACCACGCTGTCCGCCCTCCTGCCCGACGCGTTCGGTCCGAGAAACCTCCTCTGAGTGTGCGGCTGAACTGGATTCAAAGCCGGTCCGATAATTCCCGGAGCGCCTGCCAATAGTCTTGGCCCGCCACGCCCACGAGGTCGTTGTGGCCGGCCGACTTCACCCGGAAAAATCGCTTCGGCTCGCGGGCCGCCGCAAACAGCACCTCGCCGTGGTGGATCGGCACGACGTCGTCGTCTTCGCCGTGTACGATGAGCAACGGACAGCGCACCGCGGGGAGCTTCCGCAGGTTTTCAAACGTGTCGAACGGCAACAGCGGCCAGCGCGTCATGACCCGGTAGGTGCTGGTGAACGCGCTCTGGAGCACCAGCCCGGCCACCGGCTCGCGGGACGCCAGCTCGACCGCGGGTCCACCGCCGAGCGAACTCCCATACACCAAAATGCGTCCCACCGGCACGCCGCACTGCTCGCGCAAATAGTCGAGCGCCACCCGCGTCGCCCCGTTGATCGAACGCTCCGACGGCGCACCCCCGCTGATCCCATAGCCGGGATACTCGCAGGCAAAGACCGCGAACCCCGCGTCGCGCAGCATCCTCAGCCGCGCCGCGATATCGCCCAAATCTTCCGCATTGCCGTGAAAATACCACAGGGTGAGCCGGGCCGCCGGATTCGGCAGGAACAGCACCGACACGTCGTGGCCCGTGTTCGTTTTGAGACTCACCGCCCCGGCCGGCGCCCGACGCGATCCATAGTCCGGCTGGAACAGCAGGCGGTCCGACACCAGCCAGGCCAACCCTGCCGCGCCCGCGTAGATCAGCAACCCGACGCCCACCCAACGCCAGCCCCACGAACCCGGTGCGCGCCCGTTGCCCATCGGACGGATCACGCGCTGAAAAAATCCCGCACCGTCGCCACGACCTGGGCCCGCGGGATTTCCTGCTCCGTGCGCGCACCGAGATCGCGGAGCTTCACCACGCCCTTCGCGAGTTCGTCCCCGCCGTAAACGAGCGCGAGCTTCGCCCCCGATTCCGACGCCGTTTTGAACTGCTTGCCGAAGGCGACCTCCTTCAACGGATAGTCAACGCGATAGCCGGCCGCCCGCAGCGCGTGGATGTCGCCAAACGCCGTCAGGCGTTCGGCTTCGCCCCCGATCACACAGTAAACATCCGGCGCCTGCACCAACGTCGGCATCAGCCCGCGTTGTTCGAGCAACAGCGCAAACGTCATGTCGCCGATCGCAAATCCCACCGCCGGCAGCGCCGGGCCGCCGAGTTTTTGCACGAGATCGTCGTAACGCCCCCCGCCCGCGAGCGCGCGCAACTCCCCTTTCCGGTCGAAGGCCTCGAACACAAAACCCGTGTAATAGGCGAGACCGCGGACGACCCCGAGGTCGACCTCGATAAACCGCGCCAGTCCCATCGCCGCAAGATTCCCGAGCAGTTTCTTCCAATCGGCCAGACGGGCGGCAAGTTTCTCGCCGCCGATCGCACCGAGCGTCTGCTCGAGGGCTGCGAGCGATTTGATCCGGAGGAAAGCCAGCACCTTGGCCTTCACGCCCTCGTCGAGCGGGCCGAACTGCTCCGTGTAACCCTTGAAGGCGTCGTCCCCGTATTTCTCAAAGCGATCCACCGCGACCAGCACGCCGCGGATGCGCGCCTCGTCGAGCCCGAGCGCTTCCAAATAGTAAAACCAGAGATTGCGGTCGCTCAACCGCACGAAAAAATCCTGCTCGGTGAGACCAAAGGCCGCGAGACACTGCACCAGCAACGCGATCAGTTCCGTTTCCGCTTCCGGGCCGGGCTCGCCAAAAATATCCGCGTTGAACTGGAAAAAGCAGCGCCCCCGCCCCTTCTGCATCCGCTCGTAGCGGTAAAACTCCGCGATGCTAAACCACTTGATCGGCCGCTTCAGCGCACTGGCTCTGGCTCCGACGAGCCGGCAGACCGTCGGCGTCATCTCGGGCCGCAACGCCACTTCGCGCCCGCCTTTGTCCGTGAAACTAAACAGCTGCGCCTCGATTTCGTCTCCGGACTTCGCCTTGTAGAGGTCGAGCGGCTCGAGCACCGGCGCGTCGTATTCGGCAAAGCCAAACGTGTTGGCTGTCTGGCGCCACAGGCGAAACAGATGGTTCCTCCGGGAAAAATCCTCGGGATAGAACTCGCGGAATCCGGGCAGCGTTTGGAAGGTGGCCATGAGCCGGACACCTTGCGAAACGCGCCGCGGCAGGGCGAATAAAAAAAGGACCGGTGCGCCCTCGCACGCGACGAACGCGCTCGACCGCCGCGCGACCGGAGCCACGCGACCTCCCCTGCGCGGCCGGCGCAGACCAGCGGGATCCCCCGGGCTCAGCCCGGCGCCTGCAGTTTTGCAAGATCGAGCTTTTTCAGCTGCTGCTTGAGGATCTTGCCGGATTTGAATTTCACCACCGCCCGCTGCGGAATCACGACTTCCGCCTCCGGTTTGTTGGGGTTGCGGCCGATGCGCTGCTTGCGCACCTGGACCTCAAGCACACCAAAGTTGCGCAACTCGACGTTGCGCCCGTTGGCGAGCGCCTTTTGGATGATATCGAGCGTCTGTTGCACGGTATCAACGATCTGTTTTTGCGGAAAGCCGGACTTTCGATATATCTCCAGCACGATCTCGCGTTTTGTCAGGTTGGACATGGGGGATCCTTTCACTGAGGCCTTGTTAAACTGAACCGCCTTAAACTATTTGCACCTGAGCAATTACGTCAATCATTATGACGAGTTCGCCTCCGGGCCTTTTTTTCCTACGCTCCCGCTTCCACCGCCATGCCTGATCCTTCCGCCGTCAATTCCATGTTCGGGCGCATTGCCCAACGCTACGATCTCGCAAACCGATTGCTGAGCGGCGGCATGGACGTCTGGTGGCGGCGGTGCCTCGTCACCGCCGTCCGCCGCCGTTCGCCGACGGTCGTGCTCGATCTCGCAACGGGCAGCGGCGACGTGGCCTTTGACCTTGCCCGGCGTCTGCCCCCCTCCACCCAAATCACCGGCATGGATTTCTGCCAACCCATGCTGGATGAGGCCGAAATCAAAAAAAAATCGGCCGGCGCCGGCCGGTATGCGAACGTCACCTTCCGCCAAGGCGACGGTCTGGCCCTCCCCCTGGCGGACGCCAGTTGCGACGCGGTCACCATTTCCTTCGGTCTGCGCAATCTCGCCGATCGTGACCGCGGCCTGCGTGAAATGCGCCGCGCGCTGCGCCCCGGTGGTCGCCTGTTCGTACTTGAATTCTCCCAGCCCCAGGCGTGGTTCCGGCCTTTCTATTTCTTCTATCTGCGCAAAGTCCTTCCGTTCATCGCCGGCGCCGTGACCGGCGATCGCGCCGCCTACGTGTATCTCAACGAAACCATCGAGCAATTCCCCGGCCGCACCGCCTTGTCCGACGAAATCCGTGCCGCCGGCTTCCCCCACGTGACCTCGACCGGTCTGACGTTTGGGATCGTGGCCCTGCACGAGGCCGCCCGATAAATCGCTCGTCCGGCCCTCGCTCAGCTGAACGACTTGCCGCAACCGCAGGTGCTCTGCGCGTTGGGATTCTTGATCTCGAATCCCTTCCCGTGGAGTCCGTCGTCGAAGTCGACCGCCGAGCCCTCGAGATACGCCAGACTGGCCGGATCCATCAGTATCGGCACCCCTTCGCTGGCAAATTCCACATCGCCCGACTTCTTTTCATCAAACGACATGCCGTATTGAAATCCCGAACATCCGCCGGATTCCACAAAGACGCGCAGGCGTTTTTCCGGGGCATTCAGTTCGGCGTGCATGGTGCGCACTTGCTGCGCGGCGCGTGAGGTCAACGTGATCACGCCGCGACCCTACAACCGCACATCACGCTGTCAAATCGACCAACAGCAAATTCCGCGCCGAATCCGATATGCGTTCTTGCCAGCTGCTTCCCTGCGCGCCTTCCTCACGCCCGTGGCGTCCTTAAAGCACATTTTCAACGAGCTCCACTACGAGATGACCCGCAAGATTGCGGAGGGTGGCATGGGCCTCGTCTACGAGGCCGTGCAACTCGGCGCCGGCAACTTCAAGAAGGTCGTCGCCGTAAAACTGATTCGCGAGGAATACTCCGCCATCGAGGAGTTTCAGAACAACTTCATCGGCGAGGCCCGGCTGGTCGCCGATCTCATCCACACCAACATCGTCCAGACCTACCACCTTGGCCAAGTCGGTGGGCAGTATTTCATGGTGATGGAGTTCGTCAAGGGCGTGAACCTCGAGCAGTTTCTCGAACGCCACCGCCAGCTCGGCAAGCCCCTCCCCGTCGACCTCGCGGCCTTCATCATCTCCCGCATCGCCCGCGGTCTCACCTACGCCCATTCGAAGTGCGACCGCGAAGGCCGCCACCTCAACATCGTCCACCGCGACATCGGCCCAAAGAACATCATGGTCGCGCTCGAGGGCGACGTGAAACTAACCGACTTCGGCATCGCGAAGGCCCTCGACCTCATGTACAATGAGGAAGGCAAAGTCATCGCCGGCAAAGACGAGTATCTCTCCCCGGAACAGGCCACCTATGCGATCACCGATGCCCGCGCCGACCTCTTCCCGCTCGGCATCGTGCTGACCGAACTCCTGCTCGGCAAAAATATCTTCCGGTCGCACGACCGCGCGCAGTCCCGCCGCAACATCCTCACCTTGCCGATCCCGCAGTTTTCCACGCTGCGCGCCGACATCGATCCGAAACTCGAGGCGATCATCCAGCGGGCCCTCCAGCGTGACCGCGACCTGCGTTTCCAGTCGGCCCACGAAATGATGCGAGAACTCGAACTCTACCTTTACAGCGACCGCTACGGCCCCACCAACGAGAAGCTCAGCGTCTACCTGAAGGAACTCTTTGGCATCAAGGATCCGGTCCTCCCCACGCTTTCCACCCGCGCCCCCATCTGAGATGAACCCCTCTCCTTTTCATCCAGCCTATGAGCGGGCACGGCTTTAGTCACGAACTTCGCCAACGCCAGACCCAGTCGCTGGTTCTCGCGCCCCAACTCCGACATTCGCTGAAAATCCTTCAGGTCGCGGCGCTGGACCTGCGTTCGGTCATTCAGGAGGAACTCCAGAGCAACCCCACACTCGAAGAACTTCCGATGGAGGGAGTCAGCCTCGACAACCCCGCCGCGGAGGACAACCCCACCGACCGCGACTCCGATTCCAGCGGCAAAGTCGGCACCGACAACACCGACGCCACCGCCCCGAACGACGCCTCCGAGGTGAAACGCGACGAGATGGATTTCTCCAAAGACAAGGAGTTCGAAATCCTCGGCAAACTCGACGAAGACTGGCGCGACCACATGGCCAGCGCCGGCGGCGCCCAGCCCTACACCTCCGAGGACGCCGAAAAGCGCCAGCATTTCTTCGACTCGCTCGTCAGCGTCACCTCGTTGCAGGAACATCTCATGCAGCAGGCCGAGATGACGGACCTGTCGCCGGGCGCGCTCGCCGCGATGCAACATCTGGTCGGCGGGCTCGACGACCGCGGTTTCCTGACCCAAACGCCGTCGGATGTCGCCCTGCAAACCGGCCTCGGACTCGACGCCGTGCAGGAAGCGTTGAAAGTCCTCAAGACCTTCGATCCGCCGGGGATCGGCGCCAAGGACCTCGCCGAGTGCCTGCTCCTCCAGCTCGCCGCCAAAGGCCGCAGCGACTCGCTCGCCCTGCGGATGATCCGCGACCATTTCGAACTGCTCACCCGCCGCCGCATCCCGGAGCTCGCGCGCAAGCTCTCCGCCGACGCCGACGACGTGCAGTCGGCCATCGAAGAGATCGGCAAACTCGACCCCGCGCCCGGGCGCCGTTTCTCCGAAGACAGCAACCGCGTCGTGATTGCGGACGTAACCGTCGAAAAAGACGGAGACGAGTGGAAGATCCACCTCAACAGCGACTACATCCCGCGTCTCAGAATTTCCAACACGTACCGCGACATGATCGCCAAGGGCACGCTCACCAAAGAGGAACGCGACTATCTCCGCGAGCGCATGCGCTCGGGCAAGTTTCTCATCGACTCCATCGAGCAGCGCCAACGCACGATCGAGCGCATCACCCGGGAGATCATCAAAGCCCAGATCGCGTTCTTCGAGGGCGGCGTCTCGCTCCTCAAGCCCCTCACGATGACCCAGATCGCCGACGTCGTCGGCGTGCACGAGACGACCGTCAGCCGCGCCATCGCCAACAAATACATCAAGACCCCGCACGGAATTTTCGACTTCAAGTATTTTTTCACCCCGGGCTACCAGGCCGACAGCGGGGCTTCGGTCTCGAACACCAGCGTCAAGGAAATGATCGCCGATCTTGTTGCCGGCGAAGACAAGGGCACCCCGTTGAGCGACCAGGAAATCGTCGCAAAGCTGCAGGAAAAAGGCATCAAAATCGCCCGCCGCACGGTCGCCAAATACCGCGAAGAACTCGGCATCCTTCCGAGCAACCTGCGCCGGGATTACAAGTGACCGGCTAGGCGAGCGCCGCGCTCGGCTCGACGCCCAGTGCCAGGTTGGCCGCGCGGTCCACCCCGGTCGTGTCCGCCCACGCGGCGAACGCAATCATCCCCGCATTATCGCCCGTATGTTTTGGCTGGGCGGCCATAAACGGAATACCCGCGCGCACCGCCTCCGCTTCCAGCGCCGCGCGCAGCGTGCGGTTGTTCGCCACGCCGCCCGACAGCCCGAGGCTCCGAAACCTGCCTTCGTGCAGCCGCAACGCCGCGCGCGTCTTCCGCGTCAGCGCATCGACCACCGCCTGCTGGTAACTCGCGCACAAATCCGGCAACCGCTGCTGCACCTCCGCGGCCGGCATCTTCTCGATCAAATACCGCAGACTCGTCTTCAGGCCGGAAAAACTGAAATCCAACTCGTCGCGGCGGCCAATCCCGCGCGGAAAATCGAACGCGTCCGCCCGCCCGCCCGCCGCGAGCTTTTCGATCGCCGGTCCGCCCGGATAACCGAGGCCCAGCAACTTGGCCCCCTTGTCGAGTGCCTCGCCCGCCGCATCATCCCGGGTCGAGGAGAGCACCGCCACGCCCCGCGCCTCGTCGAGCGTGAACAGCAGCGTGTTGCCCCCCGACACAATCAGTCCCAGGTGCGGCAGCATCGCGGCCAGCCGCGTCCCGAACGCCGTCGGCGACTCCGCATGCAACGCGATAAACGGCGACCAGACGTGTCCACGAAGATGATTCACGCCCAGCACCGGCGCACGCAACGCCAGCGCCAGCGACTTGGCCGCCGCGACACCGATGGCGAGACAGGCGGCGAGGCCCGGTCCATTCGTCACGGCAATCCGGGCCACGCGGGAGAATCCCACCTCGGCGCGCGCGCGCGCGAGCAACGGTCCGAAGTGGCGCAGATGCTCACGCGTCGCCAAATCGGGCACCACGCCGCCGTGTTTCTCGTGGAGCGCTATCTGGCTGTGCACCCACTCGCCCACCAGCCCGCGCTCCGGATCAAACAGGGCGACCGCCGACTCGTCGCACGAACTCTCGAGCGCGAGAATCATGCCGCAGCGCCCTCCCCCGCAACCCGTGGGTCCCGCCGCTTCGGCTTGTGCGTCCGGATCGATTTCATCGGGCTGTCGGCGACGTGGCGCGTTGGTCGAGGAGGCGCACGCCGCGCAGGACGTCGAGCGCCGCCTGCAACTGGCGGTCCTCGATGGGTTCAAACCCAAAGCGCTCCTTAAATTCCTTGCCATCGGTGATGTCGGACCGGGCCCGCTGCCGGCGCAGCTTCGCATCCTCGTCGGGCGTCATGACAATCTCCACGTGCGGCGCGATCCCCTTCTCGTGGATGCTTACCCCGCTTGGCGTGTAGTAGCGCGCCGTCGTCAGGCGCAAACCCTCCCCGTTTTTCAATTTGAACACGGACTGGACGGAGCCCTTGCCAAACGAGCGCTCACCCACGACCACCGCACGGCCCGTGTCCCGCAACGCCCCCGTCACGACCTCGGCCGCGCTGGCGCTGCCGGCATTGATCAGGACCGCGAGGGGCAGCGTCACGGGCGCCCCGTCCGCCTCGGCCTTATAGTCCTCCCGATCGCTCGGCTTCCGGCCCTGAGTGTAGACAATGAGTTCGCCTTTCTTGAAAAACGGCTCCGCCACTTCGACCGCGGCATCGAGCAGTCCGCCCGGATTGTTTCGCATGTCGATCACCAGGCTCGTCGCGCCCGATTTGAGCAACTGTTCGAGCGCCTTCCCGAACTGCTCGCCCGTGTGCTCCGAAAATTCGCTCAATTGCACGTAGCCCACCCCGTCCCCGATCACGCGCACATCCCGCACGCTCTCAATCTTGATGACCTCCCGCACCAGCGCGAGGTCCATCGTGGCCTTGGTCGACGGCCGGAACACCCCGACAAGCACCTTCGTCTTCGGCTTGCCACGCAGCCGGCTCACGATCCCGTCCATCGTCGAGTTCGTCTCCACCGCCTTGCCGTCGATACTCACGATGACGTCGCCGCGCTGGATGCCGGCGCGTTCGCCCGGCGTCCCGGCCAGCGGGGCGATGACGACCGCCTTGCCCTGCCGCGTTTCGACCTGAATGCCGATCCCGCCGAATTCCCCGACCAAATCCTCCTCGAACTCCTCGTTGTCCTTGGCCTCGAGAAATTCCGAATGGGGATCGAGCGACTCCACCATCCCGTGCAGCGCCGTCTTCGCC
>CAJAYO010000792.1 GCA_903948415.1 uncultured Opitutia bacterium
GAGGGCGGGGCCCATCTGGCGGACGACGCGGGTGGCTGGCCGGTGATCGCGCCGAGTGCCGTGGCGTTCGGTGCGCCGTTGGACAAGGTGCCGCACGCGATGACCGAGGGGGACATCGCTCGGGTGCAGGGGGATTTTGTGGCGGCGGCGCGGCGTTCGCTCGCGGCGGGCTACGAGTGGGTGGAACTGCACGCGGCGCACGGCTATCTGGCGCACGCGTTTCTGTCACCGACGTCGAACCGCCGCACGGACCGCTATGGCGGGAGTTTTGAGAACCGCATCCGGTTTTTACTGGAGACGACGTGCGCGGTGCGGGCGGTGTGGCCGGAGCAGCTGCCGTTCACGGTGCGGTTGTCGTGCACGGATTGGACCGAGGGCGGCTGGACGATCGACGAAAGTGTCGCGTTGGCGCGGCGCCTGAAGGCGGAGGGCGTGGACCTGATCGACTGCAGTTCGGGCGGCGGGGTGGCGACGGCCAAGGTTCCGGTCGGGCCCGGCTATCAGGTGGGGTTTGCGGAAAGGATCCGGCGCGAGGCGGGGGTGGCGACGGCGGCGGTGGGGCTGATCACCGACGCGGCGCAGGCGGATGCGATTGTGCGGGAGGGGCGGGCCGATCTGGTGCTGTTGGCGCGCGAGTTTTTGCGCGACCCGCAGTGGCCGTTGCACGCGGCGCAGGTGCTCGGCCAAGCGGGGGCCGTGGTGCCGCCGGTGCAGTATGCGCGGGCGTTTTGATTTTTCATGAGCACAAAACCTGTTTCCAACGAAACGTTGCTGGGGCAACTCAACTGGCGTTACGCGACGAAGAAATTCGATCCGGCGAAGCCGATCGCCGACGCCGATTGGGCGGTGCTGGAGCAGGCGCTGGTGTTGGCGCCGTCCTCGATCGGGCTGCAGCCGTGGAAATTCATCGTGGTGACGGATGCCGCGACGAAGGCACAGCTGGTGCCGGCGTCATGGGGGCAGCGTCAGGCGGCGGACTGTTCGCACTTTGTGGTGTTTGCCGTGCGGCGGGACCTTGGGGAGGACCATGTGGACCGGCACATCGGACGGATGGCGGAAGTGCTGGACGTGGCGCCGGACTCGCTCGCGAAGTTCAAGGCCATGACCATCGGCAATCTCGCCAAAGCCCGCGAGGAGGGGCGGCTCGACACGTGGCAGGAGCATCAGATCTACATCGCGCTCGGTCAGTTCATGGCGTGTGCCGCGATGGTCGGCATCGACACGTGTCCGATGGAGGGAATTGTACCGGCGAAGTTTGACGAGATCCTTGGCCTGAGCGGGACAGATTATGCGACGGTGGTGGGGTGTGCGGCGGGGTACCGCGCCGCGGACGACAAGAACGCCGCGCGGAAAAAAGTGCGGTTCAAGGCCGAGGATGTGATCGTGCGGATCTGAGGCACATCGAACATCGGCTGCGGGGCGGGGCGGGGGGCCACCCTTTTTGCGGCGGTGAGAGCGTTTGCGCGGCCGACCGAAAGCCGCGCCGGAGCCCTCGTGGCGACGCCGGAACCCGGGGCGTCGTCCGCCGTCGTCCGCGGCGAGGGCACGGCCACCGGGGCGCGCTGGTGGAGGTTTACGCCGAACCGGAGATCCGCTTCGGCAGGCGGGAGAGCGAGCGGGCAGGGCGTTGTTGGGGCATCGGCGTCACTCCGATCGTCGCCGGTCGGAGCAGCCGGGTGCGTGGGGATGAGCAATTCCTCACTTTGAGGTTGGGCAGGCGGCGGTCGTGAGGTTTGCTCGGCGCATGGCGAAGATCCCGTCGAAATTGTTTTCCTTGAGCGTGGGCCGGACGATCGGCGGATGGGCGAAGCGGTTGGCCTTTTTCACGATGGTGTGCGGCGCGGTCGCCCGGGAGCCGGCGGGGGCGGCGGCGGCTCCGGAGCTTTGGCGGGAAGTGGAGGTTCTCCGCACCGAGCACGGCGTCCCGCACGTGCGTGCCGATACGATGCGCGCGGCGGGCTATGCCCTCGGTTGGCTGCAGTGCGAGGACTACGGCAGCGTGACGCCCGAGCGCCTTTGGTCCACGCGTGGCCAGACGGCGCGGGTGAAGGGGCGCCGGGCCATCGAGGATGACTTCGACGCGTTGCGCCGGCGGGCGCGGGCGAACGAAACCTATCACCTGCTTGAGCCGGAAACGCGCGACCTGTGCGACGGCTTTGCCCTCGGCGTGAACCGCTACGTGGCGCGGCATCGCGCGGAGTTTGCGGCCCATATCACGCCGGATTTTTCCGGCTACGATGTCGCGACGCTGACGATCGGTCCGGGGCCGAGTGCCGCGCGGGTCGGGCGGTTTTTGGCGGCGTTGAAGAGCGGTCTCAACACCCCGGTCGCCGAACCGGCGGAGCCGGACACCCCGCCGGAGGAAGGGTCAAACGCCTGGGCGCTCGCGCCGAGCCGCACGGTGTCCGGGAAAGCGATCCTGCTGCGCAATCCGCATCTGGCGTGGAGTGCGGGCTACTACGAGGCGCACGTGACCGTCCCGGGGGTGCTCGATTTCTACGGTGATTTCCGCATTGGTGGGCCGCTGGGAGTGGTGGGCGGATTCAACCGTCATCTCGGCTGGTCGACGACCAACAGCAATACGGGCGATCTCACGGTGATCTATGCCGTGCCGGCCGATCCGGCGCAGCCCGATCATTACCGGCTCGACGGCGTTTCGCTTCCGCTGAGGCCGACCACCCGGACGGTGTACTACCGCGACGGGGACAAGCAGGCCGCGGAGACGCGGGAACTCTGGGAATCGCCGCTCGGCCCGGTGGTCCACCGCACGTCCGACACGGTCTATCTCGCGCGCACGGCGGGTGACGGGGAGTTTCGGGCGGGAGAACAGTTTCTGCGGCTGATGCGGGCGACCTCGGAGGCGCAGTGGCTCGAGGGCATGCGCCTGCGGGCGAAGACGTCGCAGAACTACACTTACGCCGATCGCGCGGGCAACATCCTGATCCTGTCGAACGCGTCCTATCCCGCGTTGCCGCATCCGCCCACGAAAGCCGCGGCGGTGGCGGCGACCAGCCTGCGGGAGATCTGGACGCAGCTGATCCCGTTTGACGATCTGCCGTTGGTGCGAAATCCCCGGGGCGGCTACGTGCACAACGAGAACAGCTCGCCGCACTTCGCCAATGTCCGCGAGCCGGTCGTGCTGACCAACCGGCACCCGAACATGGAGCGGCCGATGCTGAGCCTGCGCAGCCAGCTCGGGATCGAGCTGATCGATACCGACACGCGGCTGTCGTTGGAGGACGTGGTCCGGTTGAAGCACTCGTATCGCATGCTGCTCGCCGAGCGCACGAAGCCGGAGCTGATCCGTGCCGTGGAAGCCACGCAGCCGAGCGGCGAGGTAGCCGCGGCGCTCGACCTCCTGCGCCGGTGGGACACTACGACTGCGCCCGACCGGCGCGGCGGGGTGCTCTTTTCGGTATGGTGGCAACGTTACGCGCCGCCGGGCGGGGCCGGGCAGCCTTACGCCGCACCGTGGACGGAATCCGACCCGCTCAAGACGCCGCGCGGCCTCGCCGATCCCGCCCGCGCGGCCGCCGCGTTCGCCGAGGCCGTCGCCGAAACGGCCCGTCGTCACGGCCGGTGGGATGTGGCTTGGGGCGAGGTTTATCGGCTGCGCCGCGGCGGCGTCGACGTGCCGGTGGGCGGCGGTTCCGGCCAGCTCGGACATTTCCGCGTGCTGACTTTTGCCCGCGAGCCGGACGGAAAGTATGCGGCCAACGGGGGCGACGGTTGGGTGCTGGCCGTCGAGTTCGGCGATGAACCGCGCGCCTACTCGGTGCTGGCCTACGGTCAGAGCGCGAAGCCCGCTTCGCCCTGGCACGCCGACCAGGCGGCGATGTTTGCCCGTGGAGAAGTCAAGCCGGTGCGGTTTGGCGCGGCCGAGGTGGACCAGCACGTCGTCACGCGCTACCGGCCGGGTGCGGCGACGGAGCCATAGGCGAAGGTGGCGGGGCGCGCGTGGGGTTGAATCCCGGGTTCGCCGGGGATCGCGAGCCCCCCGGGCGACTGCGCCTGAAACGGACAGGGGGGCGGAATGAGGGGAAGAACTCCAGGAGCGGGTGTCTTTCGCGCGGCCCGACGCGAGCCCTACGCGAATACGGCGGTCCGCTCAACCGGGGTGAGCTCCCGCCATTTTCCCGGCGCCAAATCTCCGAGCAGAAAATCGCCGATCCGCACCCGGAGGAGGCGGAGGGTCGGGTGGCCGACGGCGGCGGTCATGCGGCGGACCTGGCGGTTTTTTCCCTCGATCAGCTCGAGCGCAAGCCAGGCATCGGGGATGTTCTGGCGGACCCGGATCGGCGGAACGCGCGGCGGGAGGGCCGGCGCGGGATCGAGCAGGCGGGCGCGGCAGGGCCGGGTGCGGTAGTCGTCGAGGGCAAGGTCCCCGCGGGCGAGTTGTGCGAGGGTCGCGGAAGTGGGGATACGTTCCACCTGGGCCCAGTATTCGCGGCGGTGGGCGTTGGCCGGATCGAGGAGGCGCGTGTTGAGACCGGGCTCGTCGCTGAGAAGCAGCAGGCCTTCGGAGTCGGCGTCGAGGCGTCCGAGCGCGTAGACTCCGCGGGGCAGGCCGAAATCGGCGAGCGTGCGCCAGCGGGAGCCGGGTTCGGGGGTGAACTGCGAGAGGACCCCGTAGGGCTTGTGAAGGGCGAGAAACACGCGGTTGCGATGGCGAAGACGTTGTGCAGCGTTTTGCGCTATGCAGGCGCTCACGCTCTCGGCGGTCAATGACATCACGGTGGCGACAGTTCCCGATCCGTCGCCGCTCGCGGGCGAGGCGGTCGTCGCGCTCCGCGCCGCGGCGCTCAATCACCGCGATGTGTGGATCAAGACGGGGCGCTACGCGGGTTTGAAATGGCCCTGCCGGCCGGGATCGGACGGCGCGGGGGTGGTCGTCGCGGTCGGGGAGGGCGTCGATCCGGCGTGGATCGGACGGGACGTGGTGATCAATCCGAGCTTTGAGTGGGGCGCGGGCGAGCGGGCGCAGGGTCCGACGTTTTCGATTTTGGGGCTGCCGCGCGACGGCACGCTGGCGGAAAAGATTGCGGTGCCGGCGGGACAGCTCGCGCCGAAGCCGGCGCATCTTACGTGGGAGGAGGCGGCGGCGCTGCCGCTCGCGGGGCTCACCGCCTACCGGGCGGTGTTTTCGCGCGCGGGCCTGCGGGCGGGCGAGCGGGTGCTGGTGACGGGGATCGGCAGCGGGGTGGCGCTGTTTGCGCTGCAGTTCGCGGTGGCCGTCGGGGCGGAGGTGTGGGTGACGTCGAGTTCAACGGAGAAGATCGCGCGGGCGGTGGGGCTCGGGGCGCGCGGTGGCTTTGACTACACGGTGCCCGGCTGGACGGCCGAGGTGGCGGCGCGAGCGGGGCTGTTCGACGTGATCGTCGAAAGTGCGGGCGGGGAGGGTTTCGGCGATTTGCTCGACCTGGCGGCGCCGGGCGGGCGGGTGGTGTTTTTCGGGGCGACGCGCGGCGACGGGCCGGCCCTCGCGCTGCGCAAGATTTTCTGGCGGCAGCTGTCGTTGCTCGGAACGACGATGGGTTCGCCGGCGGACTGGAGTGCGATGGTTGAGTTTGTGACGTTGCACCGGGTGCGGCCGGTGGTGAGCGAGGTGTTTCCGTTGGCGCGGGCGGCCGAGGCGTTTGCGCTGATGGAGCGGGGCGGCCAGTTCGGGAAAATTGTGGTGCAGATGGGCTGAGGATTCGGGCTTGGCGTCAGCAGGGTGGCTCGGGCAAGGTCCCGGCAAACGATGAGCGACCACTCCAACTTTTTTGCGTGCATCATGGCCGGCGGCAGCGGCGAGCGGTTTTGGCCGATGAGCCGGGCGCAGACGCCGAAGCACCTGCTCAAGCTGCTCTCGGAGCGGACGCTGGTGGAGGAGACGGTGCGGCGGCTCGCGGGCGCGGTGCCGCCGGGAAATATTTTCGTGCTGACCAATGCCGTGCAATTGGCCGGCACGCGGGCGGCGCTGGCGGGACTCGTGCCGGAGGCGCAGATCGTGGCCGAGCCGGCGAAGCGCGACACGGCGCCGGCGGCGGCGCTGGCGACGGCGCTGGTGCGGGCGCGGGGCGGCGAGGACGCGACGTTGGCGTTGCTGCCGGCGGACGCGTTTATCGCGGATGCGGCGACGTGTGCGAATCAGATGGCGGCGGCCTTGGCGCGGGCGAGCGAAGCGGGGTCGATCATGACGATCGCGATCAAGCCCGATCATGCGGCGACGGGTTTCGGTTATCTGGAGATGGGTGAGACGCGGGCGACGGGACCGGCGGGCCTGGTGCGCGAAGTGAAGCGCTTCGTGGAGAAACCCGACGCCGCCACGGCCGAGCGCTACGTCGCCAGCGGGGATTTTGCGTGGAATGCCGGGATGTTTTTCTGGCGCGTGGGAACGTTTCTCGGCGAGGCCGAGCGTCAGGCGCCGGAGCTGGCGCGGTTTGTCCGGGAGTTTCCGGCGGGGGATTTCGCCGCGTTTTTGGCCGAGCGCTTTCCGGTGCTGCCGAAGATTTCCGTGGACTACGCGATCATGGAAAAGGCGCGGAGTGTGGAGACGCTGCTGGCGAAATTTGACTGGGACGACGTGGGGCTCTGGACGGCCCTGCCGAAGCATCTCAAGCGCGACGAGGCGGGCAACGCGTCGCGCGGGCCGGTGTTCGTCGCGGGAGCGAGCAACAATATCGCGATCAGCAACGGCCGTACGATCGCGCTGTGCGGGGTGCAGGACCTGGTGGTGGTCGAGACGGCGGACGCGATTTTGGTGTGTCACCGCGACGCCGTGCAGGACATCAAGAAACTGGTCGGCCAGCTGCCGAAAGAATTGCTGTGATACCAACGTCCGTTGGTTTTTAGACTGGAGGCCC
>CAJAYO010000793.1 GCA_903948415.1 uncultured Opitutia bacterium
AACTGGATCTACAACTCCGTCGGCGGCGCCATCAAACCGATCTGGGAAAACCAAAACCTCGTCATCGAAAACAACCGCGAGTCCGACACCCGCATCGTGCCGCCGTTCGTCGATGAACTCGGCCCCAAAGGCAAAGCCACCCACGGCATCGACCTCGCGACGAATCGCCTCACCGGCAGCGTCGTTCACTACACGGATACCAACCACGTCACAACCATCGGCACGTGGCATCCGCAGACCGTCACCGGCATGTGGGGACTCTTTCGTTTCAATTTTCTGGTCGGCACCGCCGCCGCGAAAGCGGAAGCCACCTACACGCTGCCCATCCCGCAGGATGGCACCTACCAAATCTCGCTGCTCTACAAGACCGGTCAGGATTGCGCCTCGAACGTGCCGGTCAGCATCGCCCACGCCGACGGCGTCGCGAAACACGTTTGGAACATGCGCAAAGGCTCGAAGCACGGCTTCTCCGTCCCCGTGGGTTCCTACCGTTTCAAAGCCGGCACGCGCCACACCGTCACGCTCTCGACCGCCGGCACGGACGGCAACGTGATCGCCGACGCCGTCGCCTTCGTGAAGACGGCCGATTGAGCGGAGAAAACGGCAACGTGAAATCCATCCCAGCCAGAATCCGACCCGGCCTCGCCGGGTGTCCGGAAGAGGCGAGGCGATTGCTCAAAGCCGGAGATTCGCCCGCAGCCAACAGCAACGGAGGAGTGGAATAATCATGAAGCAAACCAACCGGCCTCAATTCATCCGGTCGCTCCTCGTCTCTTGGATTTTGATCCTCCATGCCTCGCTGGCGCCCGCCCAACCAAACGACAAACCCCGTCCCAACGTCCTCTTCATCGCCGTGGATGACTTGAGGCCCGAACTTGGTTGCTACGGCGCCACGCCGGTGAAAACACCGCACATCGACCGGCTCGCCGCGCAAGGCACGCGCTTCGAGCGCGCCTACTGCCAGGTGCCCGTCTGCGGTGCCTCGCGCGCGAGCCTCATGACCGGCATCTGGCCGACTGCGACGCGCTTTCGGAACTTCGACGCCTTCGCCGAGAAGGATGCGCCCAATTCCACCACGCTGCCGCAAACTTTCCGGGAGGCGGGATACGTCACACTCTCCAACGGGAAAATCTTCCACCATCCCGAAGACACGGAAGCGCGCAGTTGGAGCGAGCCGGCCTGGTGGCCGAAGGATCCGAAAGCCCCCACTCTCGGCTTGGACTCGGAAACGAACCGACGACTCTCCCGGAACCAACGTGGCCGTATTTTCGAGGCCCCCGCGGTGCCGGACGATGCGTATCCCGACGGCAAGACGGCCCTGAAAACCATCGAGGACCTCCGACGCCTGAAACAGGCCGGCCAGCCGTTCTTCCTCGGCTGCGGCTTCGTCAAACCCCACATGCCCTTTTACGCGCCTAAGAAATACTGGGATCTGTATGAGCGCGATCGGATCCAACTCGCCGCCAACCGCGGTCGTCCCTCGAACGCTCCCGCCCAGCTGAAAGGCAGCCAGGAATTCCAGCAGTATCACCTCGCTGATTTCGACGAGAACTCCGAGGAATTCCACCGCATGATGCGTCACGGCTACTACGCCTGCACGAGTTATGTGGACAAGCTCATCGGCGACGTCCTCGCCGAGCTCGAGCGTCTGGACCTTGCGAAAAATACCATTGTGGTCCTGTGGGGCGATCACGGCTGGCACCTCGGTGAGCACAACTTCTGGGGCAAGCACAACACCATGCACCTCAGCCTGCGTGTACCCCTCGTCATCAAGGTGCCCGGCAGGAAACCGGCCAGCACGAGAGCCCTCGTGGAGTCCTCTGACATCTTTCCCACTCTCTGCGCTCTTGCCGGAATCAAGGTGCCGGAAACCGTGCAGGGTCGCGCGTTCACCCGAATCTTCGATCAACCGGGAATCGTCTTCCGCGAGTCCGCTTATAGCCGTTTCGTTCTCGGCGATGCCATCGTGACGGAGAATTTTTCATATACCCGCTATGCCGACGACGGGGCCGAGATGCTCTACGACCTGCGCAGTGACCCGCACGAGAACTCAAACGTGTCGGGCCATTCCACCTACCGGGAAACCGTTGAGCAGATGAGGACCTTGCTGAAGCAGCGGCAGGACGAATCGTCCCGATTCGGGACCGAGAATTCACCCGGCAAGACGGGTCAGACGAAAACGTAAATGACTCCTCCGACTTCCGCCCCCGCCGCCGGCGCTGCCTGACACCCAGGACAATCCCGATGACTGCTTCCCTAAACACTCAAATGCAAGCCGCCGTGCTAGAATCCGCCGGATCGATCCGTATCGCGAGCCGCCCCGTGCCGGAACTCAAGCCCGGCATGGTCCTCCTGCGCGTCCGACGCGCCGGCATCTGCGGCTCCGACCTGCACTACTTCGTGCACGGGTGCTGCGGCGCGTTCGTGCCCACGCGCCCATTTGTGCTTGGCCACGAATTCACCGCTGAGGTTGTCTCCCTCGGTGACGGCGTCAAAAACGTGGCCGTCGGCGCGCGTGTGACCGCCAATCCGGCTCGCGCCTGCGGCGTCTGCGACGACTGCAAAAGCGGGCGCGGCAATCTTTGCCGTTCCACCATCATGCTCGGCAGCGCCAGCACCACGCCGCCGACTGATGGTGCCTTCG
Source organism: uncultured Opitutia bacterium (assembly GCA_903948415.1). Taxonomy (GTDB): domain Bacteria; phylum Verrucomicrobiota; class Verrucomicrobiia; order Opitutales; family Opitutaceae; genus GAS368. Next base: position 2,645 of record CAJAYO010000793.1, read on the forward strand.
CGGAATTCGTTACCGTGCGCGCCGATCAATGCCACGTGCTGCCGCCGGAGATGGACGATGCGACCGGGGCGATGCTCGAGCCGCTGGCGGTTGCACTGCACGCCGTGAAACGCGCCGGCTCGGTTGCAGGCAAACGCGTCCTCGTCACCGGTGGCGGCCCGATCGGGCTGCTCGTCGCACTAACCGCGAAGGCCTTCGGCGCGGTGCCGGTGGCCCTCAGCGACATTCTGGCCACCCGCCGCGACACCGCCCGCCAACTCGGCGTAGAAGCCACCGTGAATCCGGCGTCGCCAACTCTGGCCGACGAAGTCCGCACGCTCACGGGAGACGGCTTCGACGTTATCTTCGAAGCCTCGGGCGCTCGCGCCGCGCTGCGCCAGGCCTTCGATCTCGTACGCCCCGGCGGGACGATCGTGCAGATCGGCACGCTCGGCACGGAGGACATTCCGCTCCCCGCCAATCAGCTCATGACGCGCGAAATCAATTTCGTCGGCTCCATGCGCTACGGCAACGTCTTCGACGAAGCGATCCGCCTCGTGCAGTCGCGCCGGATCGATGTGCGCGGGCTCATCACCGGCGTGCTGCCCTTGGCCGAGGTCGGCGAAGCCATGCGGCTCGCCGGCGAAAAAACCACCGCGCTCAAAGTGCAGTTGGAAATCGGTTGAGTCGGCATCGGGTCAGCAACACCGATCGCGAAGTTTGTCATCGCGGCGATGCCGGTGCATGGCCGCCTGCGCATCGCGTTTTGAAATTCGGCCAGTCTTGGATGCGCGGGGTTCGCTCCGACGTGCCCTCCGGGCCACCGCGCCGCTTTCTCGCCGTTTCTCTGCACTTCCCGCTGGCCCGGTTCGCGCCGCCGCCCATGCTCCCTGCACCCTATGCGCCCCCTCCGCTTCGTCCGGTTGCTGCTCGCCTCGTTTTGTCTGCCCCTCGCGCCCACCGCGTTCGCCGCGCCCGCCCCTGCGCGCCCCAACGTCCTCGTCATCGTCGCCGACGACCTCGGCTACGCCGACCTCGGCCTCCACGGTGGCCGCGAAATCCCCACCCCGCACCTCGACGCCCTCGCCCGCGCCGGCACTCGCTTCACCAGCGGCTACGTCAGCGCGCCGTATTGCAGTCCGTCGCGCGCAGGTTTTCTCACCGGCCGCTACCAGACGAAGTTCGGCCACGAGTTCAACCCGCACGTCGGCGACGAAGCCACCCTCGGCCTCCCGCTCGGCGAGCGCACGATCGCCGATCATCTCCGCGCCGCCGGCTACGCGACCGGGCTCATCGGCAAATGGCACCAGGGCTTCAGCCCCGCGCACCACCCGCAGTCGCGCGGCTTCGACGACTACCTCGGTTTCCTCGTCGGCGCGCACAACTTCACCCTCCGCCGCGACGCCGCGCCCAAATTCGGCACCGCCAATTCGCAAAACCTCATCTATCGCGGCCGTGCCGTGCAGCCGCTCGACGGCTTTGCGACCACTGTGTTCACCGACGAGGCCATCGCCTTCACCGAGCGCCACGCGGCAAAACCGTGGTTCCTCTACCTCGCCTACAACGCCGTGCACACGCCCTTGGAAATCGATCCCGCCGTCGTCGCGCGCGTGCCCGCCGCCGTCACTGATCCCGCGCGCCGCGGCTACCTCGCCCTGCTCCTCGGCCTCGACGACTCCATCGGCCGCCTCCGCGCGCACTTGGAAAAAACCAACCGCACCCAAGACACGTTGATCGTATTCTTCAGCGACAACGGCGGCGCCGGCCGCAAGCCGTTCTTCGCCTACAACACCGGCGTGAACACACCCTTCCGCGGCGACAAGGGTCAGGTGCTCGAGGGCGGCATCCGCGTGCCGTTTTTCGTCACGTGGCCCGGCCGTATCCCCGCCGGCCGCACGTTCGATCATCCCGTGATCGCGCTCGACGTCCTGCCCACCGCACTCGCCGCCGCCGGCGCGCCGATTCCCGCCGGCCTGGACGGCGTGAATCTACTCCCGCACCTCGGCTCCGGCACGCCGCTCGCCACCGCGCCGCACGCAGACTTGTTCTGGCGCTTCGGCCCGCAACGCGCCGTCCGCCGCGGCCAGTGGAAGCTCGCCGACTGGCGCGATTTCGAGGCCAAGACGCAGAGCGGCTGGCAACTCTTCGACCTCGCCGCCGATCCCGGCGAGTCCCGCGACGTCGCCGCACAAAATCCCACGCTCGTCCGCGAACTCTCCGCCGCGTGGGAAAAATGGAACGCCACCAACACCACCCCCGTCTGGCGCGGCACGCCCAACGAAGATCCCGCCGGCCAGCCTCCCGGCGCCCCCAAAGCCTCCAAGAAAAAATAACCGCCACCCCACTCCCTCCGCCCACCACTCCATTCCCTCGGACCTCCCCCCATCCCTTCGCCCCCATGCGCCTCCCGCTCCTTCCCCTCCTGCTCCTCCTTCCCCTCCTGCCCACCCGGGCCGCGCAGCCGTCCGCGCCACCCAACCTCATCGTCTTCCTCGCCGACGATCTCGGCTGGGGCGATCTCGGCGTGCAGGGCCACCCGGTCATCAAGACGCCGCACCTCGACGCCTTCGCGAAACAAGGCGTCCGTCTCACCCAATGCTACTCGGCCAGCGCCGTGTGCAGCCCTTCGCGCTCCGCGATCCTCACTGGTCGCACTCCCCACCGAAATGGCGTTTACACGTGGATTCAGGAGCGCTCCGAAGTCCATCTGCGCACCTCCGAGATCACGCTGCCACGCCTCCTCCAGTCCGCCGGCTACGCCACCGCGCACAGCGGCAAGTGGCATCTCAACGGCCTCTTCAATAACCCCGCGCAACCCCAACCTTCCGACCACGGCTACGACTGGTGGCTCGCCACGCAGAACAACGCCGGCCCCTCGCACGAGAATCCCTCGAATTTCGTCCGCAACGGCCAGCCCCTCGGCCGCCTCGAGGGCTACGCCGCCCCGCTTGTCGTCGACGAAGCCGTCGCGTGGCTGAAAACCAAGCGCGATCCCGCGAAGCCCTTCTTCCTCGCCGTCTGGACGCACGAGCCGCATTACCCGATCAAGTCCGATCCGAAATTCAAGGCCCTGTATCCCGATCTCGCCGACGACGTGCAGCGCGAGCACCACGCCAACGTCACGCAGATGGACCACGCCTTCGGCCGGCTCATGCAACACCTCGACGCCGCCGGCCTCGCCGCGAGCACGTTCGTCGTCTTCACCTCCGACAACGGCCCCGAAGGCAACGGTACCACCACGCCCGGCCGCGGTTCGACCGGCGGCCTCCGCGGCCGCAAACGCGATCTGCACGAGGGCGGCATCCGCGTGCCTGGCCTCGCCCGCTGGCCCGGCCGCATCGCGCCCGGCACCGTCTCCGATGCCCCGGTGATCGGCAGCGACCTCTTCCCCACGTTCCTCGCCGCCGCTGCCGTCGCCGCGCCCGCCGACCGCGTGATCGATGGCGTCAACGTGCTGCCCGTCCTCACCGGTGCCGCCCAAGCCGTCGCCCGCCCCCAGCCGCTCTTCTGGCGCCTGCACATGGCGCCCAACGCCAAGATCGCCCTGCGCGTCGGCGATTGGAAAATTCTCTGCGACGAAAAACTCGCCGACTTCGAACTCTATAATCTCGCCGCCGATCCGCACGAGACGACCGATCTCAAGGTCCAGGAGCCGGCGCGCTTCGCCGCCCTCCGCGCGCAACTCGTGAAGCACAACGCCGCCATCGACGCCGAGGGCCCCGATTGGTGGCGCCGCCTCAGCCCCAACGGCGGCACCGCGATCGACCCCAATCCCTCCTCCACCAAGAAAAAGAACGCCAAAAAAGCCAACGATTGATCCCCATGCGCCACCTCCTCCTCGCCAGTCTCCTCCTTTTTCAAGCCGCCAGCTGCCTTC
>CAJAYO010000794.1 GCA_903948415.1 uncultured Opitutia bacterium
CCGACGGGCTTTGGTCGCTTTATCAAAAGAATCCCGGGTACCTGACGGCGAACCCGAACGCCTCCTATCGCAGCGAGGTTGCCAATTCCCGCCGCGCGAATGAAACGATCAGCTCCGGCTTCGTGCGTGTCGACGCGTCCGGCTGGGGAAATCGTTTGCGGCTGGTGGGGGGCGTCCGCGCCGAGCAAACCAACCTCCGGGCAGAGGGCGCGCTGGCTGATCCGACGCTGAATTACCTGAGGGACAGCGCCGGAAATTTCGTCCCGCGCCGTGACGCCAGTGGCAAGATCGTGACGGATGCCAGCGGCCAGCCCCTTCCCTCCCTGATTGTTCCCACCACCGATGCGCTTGGCGTCTCAAAGCTGACCTACCTCTCGCGCGGTTACCGCGTCCGAAAAGAGTATCTGCGTTTCTTCCCGAGCCTGAACGCCACGTTCGCCGTCCGGGAAAACGTCCTGATCAAGGCGGCTTTTTATGAGTCCATCGGCCGGCCTGCGTTCAGTCAGTACTCCGGCGGACTCACCCTTCCGGATACGGAAGTTGCGCCCAGTTCGTCGAACCGCGTGGTGGTGAACAACGCGAACATCAAGCCGTGGACGGCGCGCACCTTCAAGGCCCGGGTGGAATATTATTTTCAAAACGGCGCGAGCGAGGTCTCCGCGGGATTGTTTCACCGCGAGTACAAAAACTTCTTCGGTGGCATTGTCTTTCCCGCCACCAAAGCGTTCCTGCAGACCTATGGCATCGAATCCAGCGAGTACCTGGATTATGATGTCCAAACCAACTACAACCTCGACGGTCAGGTGCGCTCGGAAGGGGCCGAGGTGGGGGGGCGACAGAGCCTGACGTTTCTGCCGCCGTGGTTCGGCACCGTGCAGGTGCGCGGCAATGTCAGCGTGCTGCGGTTCTCCGGGCCGGCCGCCGCCAATTTCGCCAATTTTGTGCCCAAGACGATCAACGCGATGATCTACGTGAAGAAGCCGTCGTATGGGGCGCGGGTCGGCTGGAACTACACCTCGCGCCGGCGCGCGGCTGCGGTCACGGGGCGGGGCATCGAGGCCGGGACCTTCAACTGGACGGCCCCGCGCCTCTACTGCGACGTCGAGCTGCAGTATTTCCTCACCCGGAATCTGACGTTGTATGCGACGTCGCGCAACGTACAGGACAAGCCGCAGGACGGAGAAACGTTCGGTCCCAATACTCCGGAGGTGGCCCGCTTCCGCACTCGCTCCGGGTTCGGGTCGACGTGGTCTTTGGGCGTGCAAGGGCGCTTCTGAACGATTTTATGATCCTCCATCAACCAACGTCTCCACGCGCAATCCGCCCGGCCGGTTGCCGCGCATGGCTCCTGTTCTTGGTCTGTGCGTGCGGCGCGTTTGCGGCGCCCGCGGCGCCCGCGTCGCCGGCTTCGGACGCGATCGCCCGAATCCAAAATCTGCTCTGCTTCTGGGATTTCCAGGAAGGCGCGAACGGACATTTGCAGAGCCGCGGGAAGTACGCCTACACGTTGCAGGAAAAGAACGGCGCCATCGAACAGGTCGGCGGGGGAATCTTCGGTCCCTCCAGCTTGCAGGTGAAGAAGGGCCAGTGGCTGATGATCCCGCGCAGCGACTGCCCGGGATTAAACCTCCACGGCAAGCAATCCGTCACGATCATTGCGTGGGTCCAGCGGCAGAACGACGGTATCTGGCAATACATCGCCGGGATGTGGAACGAACGCGATGCGAAGCGGCAGTACGCCTTGTTCACGAGCGGCCATATGCAGAGTGATTACACGACGCTGCAGCGGACCCCCGTTCGCTTTCGCGCTCATGGCTACGTCTCGGACGTCGGCGGGGCGACGGCGGACCGTCCCTACTGCTTTTCCTATGGGACGGGCAAAACCACGCTCGAGAAGAATCGCTGGTACATGCTTGCGTTCACTTTCGACCAGGAGGCGATCCGCGTTTACTGCGACGGGGTACTGGACGAGAACGCGAACGCGAACCCGTTTCGCTGGTCCAAGCCGATCTTCGACGGGGGGCGCGACGGCTCCGATTTTACCGTCGCTCAACGAGCCCTCCCGAAGTGGCCGGGGTACCCTGCGGTCGAAGCTCCGACCCATGGCGAGGGCTTTGGCGGACTCCTGGGCGGCCTGGCCGTGTTTGATCGCAGCCTCACGGCCGAAGAGATGATGACGATTTATCGGCTGACCCTGCCCGCCCGTTTGCCGCGGGAGTAAGCGAGAGCAAGGCAAACGTCGCGGCGACGATGTCGTCCGCAGGACGAGGCTGCCCCGCCCGGCCGACCGAGACTCTGGCGCGATATTGAAGCGCACGCTGGCTGCCGACAACGGCGTTGAGCCGGTAGAAGTCGGCCGGCGAAGCTGGGGGGGGTAGGCCCGGCCGACGGGCTCAGCCCCGAATGGAGGTCCGCCGCGCGGCGTGGGCGGGGTGCGAGCGGTGGGGGACGCTGGCGGGATCCTTCCGGGAAGCTGGCGGGAAGCTGGCGGGACGGTTCGGGGACGGTTCGAGGACGATTCGAGGACGGTTCGAGGACGATTCGAGGGCGTCGTGGCGGCGAAAGCGCCGAAAGACCACGCCGGCGACCCGGCGAGGGCGCGGAGTCTTGCGCTGGGCGAGGGCGCCCGGAGGGGAGCCTGGCCGACGGGCCGGGCCGCGGCGTCCCGCGGGAGCGTGGAACCCGGCTGTGGGCACGGATTTATGGTTAAACCTTTTTTGGGCGTTCACCTGAACCCGGCCCGGCAGAGCGCCGAGCCATCGCAGGTGTACGCGCACCCTCACTGATTCCGGCCTCCGCGCGTTAATCGTTAATTTCGATGCGACCAACGCGAAGATCGATGGACGGCAAGGGGGAACCGCCGAACGAGCCGACCGGGGGCAGCAACCTGAGCGGCAAGTCGGGATAGCCTCTGCGCGGGTGGCGCGGGGGTCTGCTCACGCGCGCCAGCCCAAGCAGACGGCGGCGGGCCTTGGGTTTGGGGTTAACGACGACCGCCGGGCGTGCGGGGTGGTGCAATCATGGCGCGCACACGGAGGATGGGCG
>CAJAYO010000795.1 GCA_903948415.1 uncultured Opitutia bacterium
ATGGTCGTCATCGGTGGCTACGAAACCTTCGTCTCCCGCCTCGATCTCAGCGGCAAAGCCGACAAGCCCGAGTGGCTCAGCCACGTGAACGCCGGCGTGCTCAAGATCAAGCTGGGCACCGCCCTCATCAGCATCTCGTCGATCCATCTGCTCAAGACGTTCATCCAGGTGCGCGAACCTTCTTTCAAGATCATCAACGAGGCCATCGCCTGGCAGGTCGGCATTCACACGATCTTCCTCCTCTCCGCCCTCGTCCTCGCCTGGACCGACCGCATCATGATGAACGGCGTGCACGCCGACGCCAAAAAACACTGAGCCGCCCGCCGGCGCCTCCGCCCCGGCCCGGTCCCCTCTTCCGTCCGCTCGACTTGACCGAGCGGACGTCCGCTCCTCGCCGAGCCCGCGCTTGCCCCCCCGCCGCCTTCCGCGCACGCTCTCTCGCGTGAAGCCGCCCTCCGACGACGCCGCGATTTTCGCCCTCGAGCGCCCGCATCCGCGCCTCTGGACCTACTACTGGCTGACGCTCCTCGCGTTCCCCCCCGCCCTCCCCTTCCTGATTCTCCCGCGGTGGTTTCGGTACCACACCCTGCGCTACAGGTTTACCCCCGAAGGGATCTCGGTGAGCTGGGGCCTCCTCTTCCGCCGCGAAACCATCGTCCATTACGCCCGTATCCAGGACATCCATCTTCGCTCGAACGTCGTCGAACGCTGGCTCGGCCTCTCGAAAGTCCTCATCCAAACCGCCAGCGGCAGCTCGTCCGCCGAGCTCACCCTGGAAGGCCTGCCGCACTTCGAGGCCGTGCGCGATTTTCTCTACTCCCAGATGCGCGGCGTCAAAGACCACGCCCGCCCGCTGCCCGCCGGCCCGGGCTTGCCGCCGGCCATCGGCGCCGACGCCGCCCGCGAACTCGCCGCCGCCCTGCGGGAGACCGCCGGCGAACTGCGTGCCCTGCGCGAGGCCCTCGCCCGCCGCGGCCCCGGCTGAACCCCGCGCCACCATGTACCCGCGCTTTCGCTCGCTCATTCTGCACTGGCTGAAAGTCCCGCCCGAACCCCACGCGCCCGCTGGCGATCCGGCATCCCTCCGCGTCTTCCGCGCCGGCAAACACGACCTCACCCTGCGCCTCCTCGGCTGGGCCGGCCCGCAGCTCCTGGCACTCGCCGGCATCATCTTCTGGACCGTCATGCTCGTGCAGGTGGAGGATGCCGTCCGCGCCCAGCGCGCCGCCCGCGCACTCCCCCCGCCGCCGTCCGCCCCTGCTCCCCCCGAGGACGCGTCGCCCGTCACCACCCCGCCGCCGCCTCCGACCGGAAAAGCCCCGCGGAAGAAAATCCGCGTCGGCAGCTGGGCGGAATTCCGCGCCGCGCTCGTCAACCTCGCGCTGCTCCTGCCCTGGTGGAGCCTTCCGCTGCTCGGGTTGTTCAAGATCGGCGGCATTCTGCTCTACCTCGTCCAGATTCCGCTCACCTACACCGTCCGCCGCCTCGACTACGAGATGCGCTGGTATGTCGTCACCGACCGCAGCCTCCGGATTCGCACCGGCGTCTGGCGCGTGCAGGAACTCACCATGAGCTTCGCCAATCTCCAACAGGTCGCCGTCTCGCAAAACCCCGTACAGCGCCTGCTCGGCCTGGCGGACGTGCGCGTGCAGACCGCCGGCGGCGGCGACAGAGGCCCCGATGGCCAGCCCGCCGATTCGCTCCACACCGCCGAGTTTCACAGCGTCGACAACGCGGCCGAAATCCGCGACCTGATCCTCGATCGCCTCCGCCGTTTCCGCGCCGCCGGCCTCGGCGACCCCGAAGACCGCCGTGACGAACAGACGGTTTCGCCCGGCCCGCCCGCCCCCGCGCACCCGCCGGACGTCTCGGCCGAGACGCTCGAGGCCGCCCGCACTTTGCTCGCCGAAGCGCGTGCTCTGCGTCGGGCGCTCGTAAAGTAGTCCGCCGCCCCACCGGTCGAATCACCGGCGCGTTCGCCCGCGCGCCGCTCCCGTTCGTTCCGCGCTTCGGCGGCGTCCTCGCATCCGCGCCGCCCTCGCGCGCCCATCGCCCCGCGCTTCCGCAAATCGTGCGCGGCGAATGCCAACCCATGCACAGTCACTCGCGGCGAAATCGGCCATGATGGGCTCCATAAGGCCATTCCGGCCCCTCCTTCATGAGCTCCCCCACGTCCGCTCCCACCTTCGTCACCCTCGACGCCAACGAGGCCGTGGCCTCCGTCGCCTATCGCCTCAACGAGGTCATCGCGATCTACCCCATCACCCCGTCTTCGGCCATGGCCGAGTCCTGTGACGAATGGTCCGCCGCCGGCAAACCCAACCTCTGGGGCGAAGTCCCCCGGGTCGTCGAAATGCAGTCCGAGGGCGGCGCCGCCGGCGCCGTGCACGGCTCGCTCCTCACCGGTGCGCTCACCACGACGTTCACCGCTTCGCAGGGCCTCCTGCTGATGATTCCCAACCTCTACAAGATCGCCGGCGAACTCATGCCCCTCACCTTGCACGTGAGCGCCCGCGCCCTCGCCGCCCAGGGCCTCTCTATCTTCGGCGACCACGCCGACGTCATGGCCTGCCGCGCCACCGGCTGCGTGCTCCTCGCCTCCCAATCCGTCCAGGAGGCCCACGATTTCGCCCTCATCGCTCACGTCGCCGCCCTCCGCGCAAGCCTGCCCTTCATCCACTTCTTCGACGGCTTCCGCACCTCCCACGAAATCCAGAAAATCATTACCCTCAGCGACAGCGACCTCCGCGCCATGGTCGACGAACGCGACATCTCCGCCTTCCGCGCCCGCGCCCTCACCCCGGACCGCCCCACCATCCGCGGCACCGCCCAAAACCCCGACGTTTACTTCCAGGGCCGCGAGTCCGTGAACCGCTATTACGAAGACGTGCCCGCCGTCGTCCAGTCCACCATGGACCGGTTCGCCGCCCTCACCGGCCGCAACTATCACCTCTTCGACTACCACGGTCACCCCGAGGCCGACCGCGTCGTCGTCATTATGGGCAGCGGCGTCGAGACCGTCAGCGAAACCGTCGACTGGCTCGTCGCCCACGGCGAAAAAGTCGGCGTCATCGCCGTGCGCCTCTTCCATCCGTTCCACGTCAAATCGTTCATCGCCGCGCTCCCGAAATCCACCAAGGCCCTCTCCGTCCTCGACCGCACCAAGGAGCCCGGCTCCCTCGGCGAGCCCCTCTTCCTCAACGTCATCGCCGCCCTCGCCGAGGGCCGCTCGCCCCTCGCCGGCTCCACCCGCGTGGTCGGCGGCCGCTACGGCCTCGGCTCGAAGGAATTCACCCCGGGCATGGTCCGCGCCATCTTCGCCGACCTCATCCACTGGGAACCCCGCCACCGCTTCACCATCGGCATCAACGACGACGTCACCGGCTCCTCCCTCGACTACGACGCCGATTTCGATCTCGAGGCCGACGACGTCCGCCGCTGCGTGTTCATCGGCCTCGGCGCCGACGGCACCGTGGGCGCGAACAAAAACTCCATCAAAATTATCGGCGAGCAGACGCCCCTCTACGCCCAGGGCTATTTCGTCTACGACTCGAAGAAATCGGGCTCGATGACGACCTCGCATCTCCGCTTCGGCCCGCGACCCATCCACGCCCCGTATCTCATCCGCAAGGCCGACTTCGTGGCCTGCAGCCAGTTCGCCTTCGTCGGCCAGACCGACGTCCTCGGCTTCGCCCGCATCGGCGCCACCGTCCTGCTCAACTCCCCCCATTCTCTCGAAGAGACCTGGCGCAAACTCCCCCGCGACTGGCAGCGCATCATCCTCGCCAAAAAACTCCGCGTCTTCGTCATCGACGCCACCCAGGTTTCGCAGACCGCCGGCATGGGTCGCCGCACCAACACCGTCCTCCAAACCTGCTTCTTCGCCCTCTCCGGCGTCCTCCCCCGCGACGAGGCCATCTACCAGATCAAGGCCACCATCAAGAAAACCTACGGCAAAAAGGGCGAGTCCATCGTCGCCATGAACTACGCCGCCGTCGACGCCGCCCTCGCCGGCCTCCACGAACTCACCCCGATCTCGGCCGAACTCGCCGCCGCCGTCGACGCGACGCCGCTCGTCCCGCTCCCGCCCCGCTTCGTCGGTGCGCCCGACTTCGTCCAACGCATCACCGCGCGCCTCCTCGCCGGCGAGGGCGACCTGCTCCCCGTCAGCGCCCTGCCCGCCGACGGCTGCTGGCCCACCGCCACGAGCCGCTTCGAGAAACGCAACATCGCGTTGGAGATTCCGTCGTGGGATCCCGCGGTCTGTATCCAATGCAACAAGTGCGTGCTCATCTGCCCGCACGCCGCCATCCGCGCCAAATTCTGCGAACCCGCCGCCCTCGCGGGCGCACCCGCCGACCTCAAGTCGACCCCTTTCCGCTCGAACGATTTTCCGCACCAGCGCTACCTGCTCCAGGTCGCGCCCGAGGATTGTACCGGCTGCTCCCTCTGCGTCCAGGTCTGCCCCGCCAAGGACAAGACCAATCCCCGCCACAAGGCCATCGACATGGTGCCGCAGGCTCCCCTGCTCGCCGCCGAGCGCGCCAACTGGGACTTCTTCCTCGCACTGCCCGATCCGGACCGCACCACGCTCAAGACCAACGAGCTCAAAGCCTCGCAGTTCATGCGCCCCCTCATCGAGTTCTCCGGCGCCTGCGCCGGCTGCGGGGAGACGCCGTATCTGAAACTCCTGACGCAGCTCGTCGGCGACCGCCTCCTCATGGCCAACGCCACCGGCTGTTCCTCCATCTACGGCGGCAACCTGCCGACCACGCCCTATTGCCAGACCAGCGCCGGCCGCGGTCCCGCCTGGGCCAACTCGCTCTTCGAGGACAACGCCGAATTCGGTCTCGGCATGCGCCTCGCCACCGACCGCCACGCCTCCGCGGCCCGCAGTCTCCTCCAACGCCTCGCCCCGCAGCTCGGCGAAACCTTCGTCGAAGAACTGCTCGCCGGCGACCAGACCACCGAGACCGGGATCGCCCTCCAGCGCCACCTCGTCACGGTGCTCGTCAAGAAGCTCGCCCTCCTCCCCGACAATCCCGTCGCCGCCCGGCTCGCCCCGCTCGTCGATCACCTCGTCCACAAATCCGTCTGGATCATCGGCGGAGACGGCTGGGCCTATGACATCGGCTACGGCGGCCTCGACCACGTGCTCTCCACCGGCGCCAACGTGAAGATTCTCGTCCTCGACACCGAGGTCTACTCCAACACCGGCGGCCAGTCGTCCAAGTCCACGCCCATGGGCGCGGTCGCGAAATTCGCCTCCGGCGGCAAACCCATCGCGAAAAAGGACCTCGCGCTGATGGCCATGCAATACGGCCACGTCTATGTCGCCCGCGTCGCCATGGGCGCGAAGGATTCCCAGACGCTCCTCGCCTTCCGCGAAGCCGAGGCGCACCAGGGCCCGTCGCTCATCATTGCCTACAGCCCGTGTATCGCCCACGGCTTCCCGCTCCACCTCGGCGCGGAACAACAAAAACTCGCCGTCGACTCCGGCTACTGGCCGCTCTTCCGCCGCGACCCGAAGCTCGCCGACGCCGGCCAGAATCCGCTCCGCCTCGATTCCGGACCGCCCAAGATCGCCCTCGACCGCTTCACCGCCAACGAGACGCGCTTCGGCATCCTGAAAAACGTCAACCCCGACCGCGCCGACGAACTCGCCGTCCTGGCGCAGGCCGACGTGCGCCGCCGCTTCGCGTTCTACGAGTCGCTCGCCGCGGCCCCCGCCGCCAACGCCGCGCCCGCCACCGTCGACAAAGCCCTCGCCCCCAAACCCGCCACGCCATGACGCCCGCGCCCACCACCCGCTCCCCCGTGGCACGGGTCTCCCGCCCCGTGACCGTCATCTCCTCCGCCACGCCATGATCCCCAACCTCACCACCCGCTACCTCGGCCTCGAGCTGCGCAATCCCTTCATCGTCGGCGCGTCGCCGTTCAGCGACAACCTCACCTCCTGCGCCGCGCTCGAAGAGGCCGGCGCCTCGGCCATCGTCCTGCGTTCGCTCTTCGCGGAACAGTTCGAACTCGAGCAGCGCGCCCTCGTCCACCACACCGAAACTTCCGGCGAGAGCTTCTCCGAAGCCGCCTCCTATTTCCCGCGCTACGAGGAATACCAGCTCGGCCCCGACCAGTATCTGCGGCGCATCAAGAGCCTGAAAAAACTCCTCCGCATCCCCGTCATCGCCTCGCTCAACGGCCGCGAACTCGGCTCCTGGGTCGGCTGCGCCCAGCAGTTCGAGGACTCCGGCGCGGACGCCATCGAACTCAACCTCTACCAGCTCGCGACTTCACCCGAACTCGACGCCGACCAGGTCGAGGTCGAGATGCTGCACATCGTGCGCGCCGTCGTCTCCTCCGTGAATATTCCCGTCGCCGTGAAGCTTTCCCCCTTCCACACGACGATGACCAACTTCGCGCTGGCCCTCGAGCAGAGCGGCGCCGCCGGGCTCGTGCTCTTCAACCGTTTTTATCAGCCCGACTTCAACATCGAGGATCTGGAGGTCGTCCCGCACCTGAAACTTTCCGACTCCTCGGAACTCCTGCTGCGCCTGCGCTGGCTCTCGATCATTTCGCCGCACGCGAAATCGTCGCTTGCCTGCAGCGGCGGCGTCCACACCGCGGAGGATTCCATCAAGGCCATCCTCGCCGGTGCCCACGGCATCCAGGTCGTCTCCGCCCTCCTCAAACACGGCCCCGCCTTCCTGACCGTTCTGCTCAACGGCCTCCGCACGTGGATGACCGAACGCGGCTACGTGTCGGTCGAGGAGTTCCGCGGCGCGATGAACCTGAAGCGCTGCCCCGACCCCGCCGCCCACGAGCGCGCCAACTACATCCGCATCCTCCAAAGCTGGCGCGTGTAGCTCGGGGCCGGGCGAGGCACCCGGCGCCCGATTCCGCGGCCGGCGCGGGCTCCGCTCACCCGCGGCAGCGCGCCCGCCTCATTTTTTCAGCTCCTCCGTCGGGCCCACGGCGGGGGCCCGGTCCGACTTGCGCGGGCCTGCGTCCTCGACTTCCGAAAACTGGAACAGCACCGGCACCTGCATGTGCGTGTTCACCAACTGGCCGTTGCGCACGCCCGGCTCAAACACCCACTGCCGCACCGCCAGAACGGCGTGGCCGGAAAACGCCTCGTGCGTGCTGCGCACGGCGACCGGATTCCGCACCCGCCCCGTCGTATCGACGATGAAATCCACCACCACTTCGCCCGAGGTGCGGGTCAGGCGGAGCGCCCGCGGAAACACCGGCCGCACGATCTTGGCGATGATCGGCTGCTGGTTGACCGCCCTGGTCGCTGCGGGCGACCGGCGTTTCGCCCCGTAGCGTTCGATGTAACGGGCTTCCGGTGACACGATCATCACATGGCGAAACGCCTGCGGCAGCGTCTTCCCGTCGTTCGCCCATTCGAGCACCTCGTCGGCCGCCGATTCGCCCGCCTTGGCGGCCTGCTCCAGCAGACTCCGCACCCGCGCCTCGGTCGCCGCCGCCAGTGTCCCCTCGGCGGTCAGGGCCAGTTGCGCCGCCAGGTAAAAAGCCGCCGCCGAACTCCCGCTCTCCACCGCGAGCTCGAGCCAGCGCACGCCGAGCGCCGTGTCCGCCGCAGTGCGGTTGGGTCGCAGAAAAGTCGCGGCCATCGCCAACATGCCGCTCGAATATTCCTGCGCCGCCGAAAGTTGAAACCACTCCCGCGCAAGCTGCACATCCTGCTTCAGTCCACGCCGCCCGAGGGCCAGCGTCCCGAGCCGAATTTCACCCTCCGGATCTTTTTCCCGCGCGACCCGCTCCGCCCACGCCACCGCCTTCGCCGGATCGCGCTTCACTCCGATGCCGCCGATATACATGTCCGAGAGGACGCGTTGCGCCGGCCGGTAGCCGGCCTCGGCGGCCTTCTCGATGAGCGCCACCGCCGTGGTCGCACTCCGCTCCGCGCCCCATCCCTCGAGATAAAAAATCCCCAGCCGCAGATTCGCTTCGGCGATCCCCAGCGCCACGGCGCGCTCGTAATGCGCGCGGGCCTCGGCATAGCTCTGCGTCAGACCCGCGCCCGCTTCGCGCAACATCCCGAGCCGCAGGTGCGCCACACCCACATTCTGGTCGGCGGCGCGTTGATACCAGTAGGCCGCCGCGACCTGGTCGCGCTTCCCGGCCGTGCCATCGTCAAACGCCAGCGCGAGCTCCAGTTGTGCATCCACCGATCCACCCAGCGCCGCGGCTTCCAGTTTCGCGAGCGCCGCCGGCAAAACGGGCACCGGCTCGGCCCCTGCGGCCCCCGCCGTCAGCCCATACGTTGTCACCGCCCAAAGCAGAAACACCTTCGCCGCGCGTCGCGTTGCACCATGCATACTTCTGTGTGGCGGACTGCCCCGCCGGCTTCAAGCGCGGAGCCTCCCCCATCTCACCGCTTCATCTTCAACAACCGCTCGCCCGCCGCGTGCAGCGTCGCGGGCTTCTTCGCAAAATTGAGCCGGATGTAGCGGTTTTCCCCATTCGCGAAAAAGCTCGAGCCCGGCACCGGCGCGACGCCGATCTCCTTCGCCATCCAGTGCGCGAATTCCACGTCGCTCGCGTAGCCAAACGGCGAGATGTCCACCATGACGAAATAGGCCCCCTCGGGCCGCGTGTAGCTCAGCCCCGTCTGGTCGAGATAGCCGAGCAACACATCGCGGGACGCGGCATACTCCGCCGCCAGTCCGTCGTAGTAGCTCGGCGGAAAA
>CAJAYO010000796.1 GCA_903948415.1 uncultured Opitutia bacterium
CATCAAGACCTCCTACGGAGAGATGACCCTCGCCTTCTGGCCCGACGTCGCGCCGAAGCATGTCGAGAATTTCAAGAAGCTGGCCCGCGAAGGCTTTTATAACGGCACGGCGTTTCACCGCATCATCAAGGGCTTCATGATCCAGGGCGGCTGCCCCAACACGAAAAAGGGCGCCACGGGCATGCCCGGTACCGGCGACCCCGGCTACAAGGTCAAGGCCGAGTTCAACAAGAAGGCCCACGTCCGCGGCGTGCTCTCCGCCGCCCGCTCTTCGCATCCCGACTCCGCCGGCTGCCAGTTCTTCATCTGCCACGGCAACGCCGGCTTCCTCGACGGCCAATACACCGCCTACGGCCAGGTCGTGAAGGGTGACGACGTCCTTGAGCGTATCGCCACCGTCCCCACGGGCGGCAGCGAAAAGAGCACGCCGATCGACCGCATCGAGGTCGAGAGCGTGACGATCGTGCCGGCCACCTGATCCGGCGCGCGCCGCCCTCACTCCGGGCCGGTCTGGCGACCGGCCTTTTTTGCGCCCGGTTCGCCGGACAGACTCTGGATGTAGAGCACCACTGACTCCAGTTGCTGCTCGCTCAACACCCCCCGATAACTGGGCATCTCGACCGGACCGGCCTTCATTTTCTTTTCCTGCGGATCGAGAATTTTCGCCCGCAGATAGACTGCGTCCGCCACCTCGCTCGTGCCGTCCACGAACACCCGCTTGGCCCCGAACAGATTCTTCCAGGTCGGGCCGACCTTGCCCTCCGTCGTCCCATCGGCCGAGTGGCAGGCCACACAACCGAGGCTTTCCGCGACCGCTTGGCCGGCCGCCGCCGACGCCGGCGCCTCCCGGGCGCGCACCGCGACGACCGGCTGCTTGGTCAGATCGACGCCGCCGAACCCCGCCGTCCGCAGATCGAGCGGGCGCGGCCGGTTGACCGTGAAATAAACGACGCCCGGCGCGGCGGTCCCACTCGCGAGCCGGAAATCGTGCCGCACCTCGAGCTGCGCCACGGCGGGCAGTTTCGGCAGATGCACGAAGACCGATTTGCGGTCCGCCGACAGCACGGTCTGCGCGACCCCCCACGGCGTCAGGCCGGCCTTGCCGTCGAGCGCATAACGCCCGCTGCCGTACGCCGCGCTGCGGCGGTAATTCCAGGCGCGGGCCGTGACCTTTTCCGGCCCGAGTGACGCCGGATCCAGCGGCGCGGCAAATTCCAACACCACGCCGTCCGCGCACGAGCGGGCCGCGAGCGCCGTCGTGATCTCCCCGCCGCCGGGGCGCAGCCGGCCGAGCGCCCAGTTCAGCGTGGCGCGCGACCCGTAAATTTGCAGGCCCGCGAAGGCCACGGCATCGCCGCGCAGATTCATCCGCGCGTGCAGCAGCGGGAGGTCGGTCTGAAAATCGAGCGGGATCACCGCCCCTTGCGCCACCGGCGCCCCCAGATCGGGCGAGATGAGCAACAGCCGCGACGTGCCATACGAGAGATGCAACAGCCGACCGTTCCACGCCCCCATCCCCTCGCCCACCATCCAGAGCTCCGACGCCGACGACGTATCCTGCTCGTGGGGAATCCAGACGAGCGGCGGCGTCAGTTTTTCCGGCTGCGCCCGCGGAAAACCAAAGTCGTCCCCCGGGCGCACGACGTAGCACGCCGACGACGGAATGAAGTGCCCCTGTTGATCCGTCGCCGTAACCAGTCCGGTGCGGGGGTGGACGGTGACAAAGGGCTCGCGGGCGCCGGTGGCCACAGTCTGGGCCGTGCGTCCGTCGGGCGAGATCTTCACCACCGCGCCCGCGTGGGCGGTCCCCTCCCCGCCCGCCGCCATCCCGCTGCGCGTCACGATGCCCCCCTGCGTGACATAGGTCGAACCGTCGGGCCCCAGCGCCATATCGAGCGGGAAAGACCGGGTCGTCTGACTCTGCAGCATCTGGTCGCTGAAATTTTCCACCCAGTCCGCCTCCCCGTCACCGTCCCGGTCATACAGACGCACGACCCCGTTTTTCGTCGCCACCTGGATCACGCCCTGCGGGGCGACCATCGCCAGCGGCTCGTGCAGGCCGGACGCAAAGCGCCGCCACGTGAGCCGCGCGAGCTGCGGATCCGCCCAGCCGTCCACGACCCAAACATCCCCGTCATACGTCACCACGGCCGCACGGTCGTCGGTGAGAAAAGCCAGATCGGCCGCGCGGACGAGCCGGTGCCAGGGGTTTTCGTCGGGCGTCGCAATCCGGTCGAGCACGAGTCCGTTCCGGGCCAGCGCGGCCAGCTGCACGCCGGCCGTCGCGGTGCCCGGCCAGCGGAGGCGCCCGGTCGGTTGCGGCCGCGGCGGTGTCGCGGGCAACGCTGCTGCCGCCGCGTGCGCGTCAAACGCGTAGGCCACGGAGACCCGCTGCAGGTCCGCCGACGGCGCGAGCGTGGCGCCACCGTCCCCCGCCGGCCCGCCGAGCACCAGGGCCCCCGCATTGCTCGCGAGGGACGCCGCCGGCTCGCGGCAACGGCCAACCGCCAACACGAGCGGCGCCGCGTGGGCCGCGACTTCGAAGTGCCGCCACACCCGGATCCCCGGCCCGACCGCTTGCGCCTCGTGCCACTCGCGCACCTTGGTCCCCCCGACCTCGTAACACAAAACCGCCGTGGCCCCCGCCAGCTCGATGCCCTCGAAACGGGCCAGCGCCGCCGGCAGAGCGCCCCGGCCCACTTCGCCGGCGCGCGCCGGCGGACGCGGATCATGCCGCAACGCGGTCGCGTCGCCCGCCACGCCCGGATGGACGTCCGAGCTCATCAGCACCGGCCCGGTGGGCCGCGGATGCCCGGCACCCGCCTTCCGGCGCAGGCTCGCGTAGGAAATCTGCGCCATCGTCGTCGGCGTGACCGGCGTCCCGCCCGGCGGCATCCGCCAGATCGCCGCCACGCGCAACAATTCCTGGTCAAACAGCACGCAGTGTCCCGACGGCAAGGGCAGGAGGATCCCCCGCACCACAAAATTTTCGCCGGTCAATTGTCCCTTTTCGGGCGCGAACACTTCCACCTGCGATTGGAAAAAGGGGTGGTTCGGCTCGAAAAAGGGCCCGGTCTCCGGTCCGGCCGCGAAACCGCCGGTCACGAACACGAACAACAGGGAAACAAGTTTGCAGCTGGGAGGAATCATTCGGAAAAAATGCGCGGTCGCAGCCGGCCGGACGGCTCAACCCGGCCATCGTTGCGCCGGCCGCGGCAGAATCAGGGCCCGCGCTCGAACGCCCCCAGCGCCACCGCCAGCTGTCCGCCGACGCGCGCGTTGTTGATCAGCAGCGCGAGATTCGCCCGCCGCGACTCGCCCCCGGTCAATTCGGCCACGCGCCCGAGGAGAAAGGGCGTCACACGTTTTCCCGTGATGCCCTGCGCCGCCGCCTCGGCCGTCGCCTGCTGGATCACCGCTTCCACCCGTTCCGTCGGCAACTCGTCGGCCGCCGGCACCGGGACCGCGAGGAGCACCCCGTGTTGCGCGCCGAGGCGACGGGCGGCGGCGACGACCTTCGCGGCCTCGGCCGGCGTCGCCACCAACACATCCACCGGCAAACCGCTGCTCCGCGAGTAGAACGAGGGCAGCGTGTCGGTGCCCAGCCCGAGGATGGGCACCCCCTGGGTCTCGAGCACCTCGAGCGTGAGCGGCAAATCCAAAATCGACTTCGCCCCCGAGCACACGACGGCGACGGGCGTGCGGCCGAGTTCGAGCAAATCCGCCGAAACGTCGAACGGCGCCCCGCGATGCACGCCCCCGATCCCACCCGTGGAGAAAACGCGGATACCGGCCAGGTGCGCGATGATCATCGTGCCCGCCACCGTCGTCGCGGCATCTTCCCCGAGACCGACCGCAATCGGCAAATCGCGCCGCGAGCATTTCCGCACCGTGCCATACGGCAGCGCGCCGAGACGCTCGATGTCTGCGCGGGTCAGGCCGACCGTGATTTTGCCCGCGAGAATCGCGATGGTCGCCGGCACCGCCCCGCTTTCGCGCACCGCGGCCTCCATCGCGAGCGCCGTCTCGACGTTGGCGGGATACGGCAGGCCGTGGGTGATGAGCGTGGATTCGAGCGCGACGACCGGACGCCCGGCGGCAAGGGCGGCGGCGACTTCGGTCGAGAGGTGGAGCGGTTCGGTCATTTGCCGAACAGTGCGTCGCCAGCTTCCTTCGCGGCAAACATGAAAGCCGCCTCGTGCGCGATGCCGGGGGTCTCGACCTTCCGCCAGTTGAACGCCCAGCCGCGCTCTTTCGCGAGTTTCTGCGCCGCCGCGAAACAGGCCCGACCGCGGGCGAGACGGTTCGGCCCCTGCCGCATGCCCTCCTCGCTGGCGTCGAAACTGTGCTCCGGGGTGTTGTCGGCCGTGCCGAGATAAATGGTCAGCGGCGCGGCGAGATAGCGGCGCATCACGTCGTCGTTGTTCAACTCCGCCGGCAGGCCGCCAAAGCCGTAGCCGAATTTCTGCGCGCGATCCGGGAAAAGATGCGAGCCCGGATTGGCCGCGACGATCCGCACCGGCTCGCCCGGCATGAACGCCGCCAGCCGCACGAGAAATTGTCCGCCCGCCGAGTGGCCGATCAGGTAATAAGGCAGCTTCGGCTTGCCCTCGAGTGCGCGGACCTGCGCGACAATTTTCGGGATGACGGCGTAGGTCCACGTATCGGCCGGCTGGATCTTACCTTGGGGATCGAGCAGCCCGCCGCGCTGGTAGCGCAGGCTGGGAAACCGATCCTTGTCGAAGAGCGGGGCGACCACGATCGCGCCGAAACGCTCGGCGAGCGTGATGGCAAAATTGCGGTAGTCTTCGGCGTTGCGCGCCACGCCGTGGCAGACGACGAGGAGCGGGCCGTCCTTGTAGGTCGGCGGTTTATAGGCGAAGACCGTGATGGGCTCGGCGCCGTTCGGGGACTCGAATTTACCCGGTCCCGGCGGGAGCGGGTCGGCGTGGACGGCGCCGCAGACGACGGCGAACAGCAACGCGACGAGGCAACGGGGCAACATCATGCCGCGAGGTTTTGCGAGCCGTCCGCCCCAGGCAAGCGCACGATGGATCCCCTCAGCTGAAACCCAGCGCCTTCGCGACCGCCCCGTAGGTGATCTTCCCGTTTTCCGTGTTCACGCCGCGGGCCAGACCCTGGTGCTCGGCGAGCGCCCGCTCGACTCCCTTGCTCACCAGCATCGCGACGTAGGGCTCGGTCGCCTGCGTGAGACCGAGGGTCGACGTGCGGCCGACGAGAGCGGGCATATTGGGCACCGCATAGTGGATCACGCCGTGCTGTTCGTAGACGGGATTCTGGTGCGACGTGGGCCGGATACTCTCGATGCAACCGCCCTGGTCGATCGCGATGTCGACGATCACGCTGCCGGGCCGCATGCGCGCCACCGTTTTGGCCGAAACGACGATGGGCGCCTTCGCCGCGGGAATGAGCACGGCGCCGATCAGCAGGTCCGCGTCGGCCACCTCGGACTCGAGGTTGGCCGGGTTGGACATCAGCGTGACGACGCGGCCGCGATACTCGGTGTCGAGCGCCTCGAGTTTGCGCGTGTCGAGGTCGAGCACCGTGACGCGGGCGCCCATCCCCACGGCCATCTGCACCGCGTGCGCGCCGGAATTGCCCGCGCCGACGACGACGACGTGGCCGGGCATCGTGCCGGGGATGCCGCCAAGGAGCACACCGGAACCGCCGTGTTGCGATTGGAGAAAATACGCGCCGATCTGGATCGAGAGGCGGCCCGCGATCTGCGACATCGGTTTGAGCAACGGAAACTGGCCGTCGGCGCCCTCGACCGTCTCATAGGCGATGCCGAGGATGCGTTTCTCGAGGAGCACCTTCGCCAGCTTGGGGCCCGCCGCGAGATGCAGATAGGTGAAGATCGTCTGACCCTCGCGGAGCAGGTCGTATTCGGCGGGAAGCGGTTCCTTCACTTTCAGAATCAGGTCGGCCGCGCGCCAGAGTTTGGCGGCGTCGGTGACGAGGGTCGCCCCGGCGGCGCGATACTCCGCATCGGTGAAGCCGGCGGTCAGGCCGGCGGATTTCTGGATCAGCACCTTGGCGCCGAGGGAAACGCACCGGCGGCAGAGACTGGGGGTCATCGAGACGCGGGTCTCGCCAATTTTAATTTCTTGGGGAACGCCGATTGTCATGGGTTGAGGAAACGCACCGCCTCCGCGGTGGCAACGCCGGAAGCGCCACGTTGCGCGCGCTTAGGCTCGCTTCTCACCGGCGCGCTCCCGCTAATCCACCCCGTGCCCAAACTGCTCCATCTCATCGTGGCGTGCGCGGAGAACCGGGTCATCGGCCGCGACCGGAAACTGCCGTGGCGAATCCCGGAGGATCTGAAGTATTTCCACGATGCAACCGCCGGACACACCGTCGTGCTCGGCCGCATCTGCTACGAAACCTGGCCGCGGGTCGCCCTCGACGGCCGCCAGCCCGTGGTCATCACGCAAAACACCGCGCTCGCACGCGACGGCGTGCGGGTGGCGGCGACGCTCGCCGCGGCGCTCGCGATCGCGGAGACGCTACCCGGAGAAATCATGATCTGCGGCGGCGAGCGGATTTATGCGGAAACGCTCGCGCTCGCGGCGGCGACCGCACGCCCGTTGCGGCTGCACCTCACGCTCGTGCACGCCGAGGTCGCGGGCGACACCTTCATGCCGGAGTGGCGGCATCTCGCGTGGCGTGAACTCACGCGGCGGGAGAGCGCGGACGAAAATTACCGCTACACGTTTTTCGAGTTGGAGCGGTAGCGCAGTCGGGCGGACGCCGGGCCGCCGGTTTACTTCTTGGCCGCGTGCGCGGCCGCGACTTCGACGTATTTTTCCGCCCAAC
>CAJAYO010000797.1 GCA_903948415.1 uncultured Opitutia bacterium
CGCGCCGGAGTTCAGCGGCATTCACGGTCTCATGCTCCGCGAGGAAGGCGGCAAGCAGTTCATCTATGCGGCCCATGTGAAGGGCAGCCAGGTCGTCAAACTCGGGCTCGATGGAAAACTCGAGTGGAAAATCAAGTGCCCCACCGAGAGCGGACTCTACCCGGCGCTCGAGGCGTGGAAGCCGAATCCGAAAACGCCGAATGCGAAGCCGGCCGGCACGGTCGTCGGCCACGACGGCCGCACGTATGTGACCGACGGTTACAAGCCCACAGCGGTCACGGTCGGGCCCGACGGCCGCATTTACGTCGCCGACGGCTATGGCGCCAGCGTCATCCACGAATACTCGGCCGACCGGAAATGGACGCGCGTGATCGGCTCGAAGGGGGAGGGCGAGGGGCAGTTCAAGACGTGCCACGGCATCGCGCTCGATACGCGTTACGAAAAGCCGCTGCTCCTGGTGTGTGACCGCGAGAACAAGCGTCTCGTGCACCTCGACCTGGAAGGAAAATTCGTCCGCACGCTGACGACCGACCTGCGCCGTCCGTGCGCGGTGTCGCTCTTCGGCGAGTACGCCGCGGTCGCGGAGTTGCAGGGCCGCGTCGTCATTACCGACAAAAGCGGGAAGATTGTTTCGACGCTGGGCGACAATCCCGACCAGGCGCAATGGGCGGCCTTCAAGCTCGCGCCCGAATTCTGGCGGGACGGCATCTTTATCGCCCCGCACGGACTGTCGTTCGATGCCGCGGGCAATCTCTTCGTGCAGGATTGGAACGCGACGGGCCGCCTGACCAAGCTGCGCCGGGATTCGAAGGGGCTCGCGTTGGCGCAGTGACGTCGGCGCGCCCGGCGTGAGTTTACCGCGGGCCGGGAGCGTTGATGCGGTCGGCGTGGCGTTCGGACCCGGCCGGGGTGCCGCGGGGGGCCGCCTTGCCGCCTTTCGCGGCCTTGGTTGCACCCGCCGCTTTGACTGCGGCGCCGGTTTCGCGATCGAAGCCGTCGCCGGTGAGGCGGGCGGGCGCCGTATCGCCGGTGACGTCGCTCCACTCGGCGAGCAGTTTCGCGAGGCGGATTTGGGTGAGGCGATGCTGCGGGTCAGCGGCGAGATTCGTTAGCTGCAGCGGATCGGCCGCGGTGTCGTAGAGTTCCTCGGCGGGACGCGGTGCGAGAAACACATCCGCCTGCGCCGGCGTGAGCGGACCGGCGGAACGCGCGCCGCGGAGGGCTTGGTGCGAAGGACCGCGCACGGAATCGGCCGGCCCTTGCCACGGCTGCGCGGGCCGGCGGTTCAGGAGATAGAGAAATCCGCCGGAGCGCACCGCGCGGCCGTGGGCTTCGTAGTCATGCCAGTTGTGTTCGGAAAACGCATGCTGGCGCACGGTGGCGGCTGGGTTTTGCAACAGGGGCAAAAAGCTCACGCCTTGCATGGTCGGGGCAACCGGCACGCCGGCGGCGGTGAGCACGGTAGGCGCGAGGTCGATGGCGCTGACGAGACTGGGCGAGGGCTGGCCCGGTTGCGCGAGACCGGCGGGCCAATGCGCGATGAGATAGGTTTTCATGCCGGAGTCGTGCAGGCGCGTCTTGGCGCGGGGGAAGGCGCGGGCGTTGTCGGCCATCACGAGAATGAGCGTGTTGGCGAGCGCGCCCTCTTTTTCGAGCGCGGCGACGACGCGGCCGATGTAATGGTCGAAGCGCGTGACTTCGTTGTAGTAGGAGGCGAGATCGGCCCGCGTCGCGGCGTCGTCATGCAAATAGGCCGGTACGCGGACCGCGGAGGGTTTGTGTTTGGGGCCGTAGAGCTCGGGTTGCCACTCGGCGTCGCCGTCCCAGTCGCGGTGGGCGTCGAGGGCGGCAAACCAGCCGAAGAACGGTTTTTCTTTCGGCCGTTCCTGCACGACTTTCACCCAGTTCGCATGGCCGCCGCTGTTGCCCGGGGCTTTCCCGGTGTCGACGTGGTCGAACGGCGCGGGCTGGGGCGACTCGCCGGCCGCGGGCGGCTCCGCGGTCATGTGGTGCTTGCCGCTGAGGGCGGTGTAGTAACCGGCCTCGCGGAGCAGCCGCGGGAACCAAGGCAGGTGGGCGGCGATGGGCTGGTGCAGCTCGGAGGCGCGGCCGTTGTTGTGCGGATAGCGGCCGGTGACGATGCTGCTGCGACTCGGACTGCAGCTGCTCGCGGTCAAATACGCGGCGTCGAAGCGGCGCCCGTGGGCCGCGAGGCGATCGATGTGGGGCGTGCGCGCCGCGGGGTTGCCCGTGCAGCCGAGGTCGTCCCAGCTGATGTCGTCGGCAATGAACAGGATCACGTTGGGGCGCGTTGCGGCGGGGGCGATGGCCTCAGCGGCGGAGGGGGAAACCGAAACCAGCAGCAGGGCGGCGCAAAACAGTCCGGCGCGCACGCGCGGGCGGCCCGGGAGAACGGTGGGGTGCATCGCGGGAATGTTTCTCCTTGGGCGTGCGCTTTCAAACTCCATCCGGCGGGACGGTCCGTTTTTTTGGGGGAGACGAGTATTTTGAGGCGGAGGTAGACACGGCGCAAAAACGGCACTTAGTCTTTTCCCCACCTACCCCATGGCTTGTTTCCTGAAGACGAACTTTTCCCCGCGGGCGACCGCGGCCCTGATGCTTGCTCTGCCGGTCACGCTCGCGGTGGCCCCGGCCCACGGGGCGCCGGCCAAGATCGAGTATAACGCGCAGATCCAGCCCATCCTCGCGGAGAATTGTTTCGCGTGTCACGGGCCCGATTCGGCGGGGCGCAAAGCCAAGCTGCGCCTCGATCGCGCCGAGTTCGCGACCGCCGCGCGCGGCACGCACGATCCGGCGATCTTCCCCGGCAAGCCCGACGAGAGCCCCCTCATCGAGCGTATTCTTTCGAAGGATGCGGAAGAGGTCATGCCGCCGCCCGAGTCGCACAAGACGCTCAAGCCTGCCGAAATCGCCCTGCTGAAACGCTGGATCGCCGAGGGCGCGTCGTATCAGGAGCACTGGTCTTTCCTCCCGCCCGTCCGCCCGGCGGTCCCGCCCGTCGCGAACCCGAAATCGCCAGTCGCGAATCCGCTCGATGCGTTCATCCTCGCGGGCCTCGAGCGGGAAAAACTTTCGCCCGCCCGCCCCGAAGAGCCGGCGCGCCTCCTGCGCCGCGTCACGCTCGATCTCACCGGCCTGCCGCCGACGCCCGAGGAACTCGCGGTCTTCCTCCGCGATCCCTCGCCGGCCGCCTACGCGCGGGCCGTCGACCGCTTGCTCGCGAGCGATGCCGGCGCCGAACAGTTCGCGCGGCAGTGGCTCGACGCGGTGCGCTACGCCGACACCCACGGGATCCATATCGACAACTTCCGCTCGATCTGGCCCTACCGCGACTGGGTGGTGAACGCGTTTCGCCAGAACATGCCGTTCGACCAGTTCACCGTGGAACAGATGGCCGGCGACCTGCTGCCCGACGCCACGCTCGAGCAGAAAATCGCGTCCGGCTTCAACCGTTGCCTGCCGACCACCAGCGAGGGCGGGGCCATCGCCGCCGAATATGAGGCCATTTACGCGAAGGATCTCGTCGAAACGATGTCGACGGTGTGGCTCGGCCTCACCACCGGCTGCGCCGCGTGCCACGACCACAAATTCGACCCGGTGAGCACGAAGGATTTTTACGCGCTCACCGCATTTTTCCGCAACAACACGATGCCCGCGATGGATGGCAACGTGTCCGATACTCGCCCGAGCCTTTTTGTCCCGGCTCTCGCCGACCGCGCGGAGTGGACGCGGGTGCAGACCGAACTCGCGACGGCACGCGCCGCGCAGAAAGCGCGAATCAAGGCCGCCGACGCCGATTTCACCGCTTGGCTCGCCGCCACCCGTTCGCTGGCGGTTCCGCCGAAAGACTATGCTACGCCGTTGCACGTTCCCCGCCTCGGGCCGGCGAATGCCAGCCCCACCGGCAGCGATGCTCCCGTCGCCGGCCCCTACGGCCCCGCGATCCGGCTCGACGACCGGAGCGAAGTGCTCGGAGGCCCGATTCCGCTGCGCCGCGAGCAATCCGACAGCATCAGCTTCCTCCTGCGGATCGCCGAGAAGCCGAGCGGCCCGCTGATTTCCTCCTGGGATGCGGGCGAGGCCGGCGCCGGTTGGGAAGTTTTTCTCGATCAGGGCAAAATCGGCGTCCGCCTGCGCGGCGGTCGTGCGGACTTTTCCGCGCGCGGCGTCGCGGCGGCGGCGCTCAAACCGGGCGAGTGGCATCACGTCGTGTTCACCTTTGATTCCGGCTCTTGGTCGAATCGCTCGGTCGAGGTCTACGTCGACGGCAAGGCGGGCGCCAATGCGGGCAATATCAACCACGTCCCGGGCGACATCGTGCCGACGGCGCCGCTCGTGCTCGGTGCCCGCGCGGATGCGCCGCTCACCGACGGCGGTGTGTGGGTGCAGGACGTGCGGCACCACCGTCGCGGCTTCACCGTGGCGCAGGCCAAGGTCGACGCCACCGTCATCGAGACGCACGCCGCGCTCAACGCCGAACCCGCGGCCCGCACGCCGGCGCAGGTGAAGCTGTTGCGCGACCACTTTTTCGACGCCGCCGACGCGCCTTCGCTCGTGTTGCACGCCCAGGTGGACGGCCTGCTCGCGACCGAGGCCACCATGCGCCTCCGGGGCGGTATCACCCTCGTGATGGAGGAGAAAAAAGACACCGAGCCTTTCGCCCATGTCCTCACCCGGGGCGAATACACTCAGCTCGGGGAGAAAGTCGGGGCCTCCACGCCCGCCATCCTCCCGCCCCTGCCGGCCGAGGCGCCGCGCAATCGTCTCTCCCTCGCTCGCTGGCTGGTCGATTCGAAGAATCCGCTGACCGCGCGCGTCACCGTCAATCGCACGTGGCAGCACCTTTTCGGAACCGGTCTCGTCGAGTCCGCCGGAGATTTTGGCGTCACCGGCAGCCGCCCGTCGCATCCCGAATTGCTCGACTGGCTTGCGGTGGACTTTCGTGAGTCCGGCTGGGATTACCGCCGGCTCGTAAAGCTCATGGTCACGAGCGCCACGTATCGTCAGTCGGCGGTCGCGACGCCCGCGTTGCTCGAGCGCGACCCCGCCAACCGCCTCCTCGCGCGTGGCCCGCGTCACCGCCTTGAGGCCGAGCAGCTCCGCGACCAAGCCCTCGCCGTTTCCGGTCTGCTGGTGCCCAAACTCGGTGGCCGCCCGGTGCGCCCCTACCAGCCCGAGGGCATCTGGGAAGATGTCGCGATGAAAGAGTCGACGACTCGCTTTTACCGTCAGGACTCCGGTGAAAATCTCTACCGTCGTTCGCTCTATACCGTCATCAAGCGCACCGCGCTCGCTCCGGTGATGGACATCCTCAACGCGCCGAACCGCGAGGTCTCGTGCGTGCGCCGCGACCGCACGAACACCCCGCTCCAGGCGCTCGTCACGCTCAACGACCCGCTCTTCGTCGAGTCCTCGCGCCAGCTCGCGGCCCGGGCGCTCCGCGCCGCGCCCGCGTTTGATGCCCGCCTCGACGCGGTCTCGCTGCGCCTCCTCGGCCGGAAGTTCTCGAAACCCGAGCGGGCCGTCGTCCGTCGCACCCTCGACCAAGCGCTCGCCGCCTACCAACGCGAGCCCGCCGCGGCGCAAAAACTCCTCGCGGTCGGCGAGTCACCCGCCGACGCCCAACTCCCCGTGCCCGAACTCGCCGCGTGGACCCTCGTCGCGAGCCAAGTCATGAACCTCGATGAAGCGCTGACCAAGTAACCACCATGCACCCCCTTCCCCCCGACTGGCAGAACACCTTCAACGATTACAACGCCGCCGTCACCCGCCGGCAGTTTTTCCGCAAGACCGGCACCGGCCTCGGCGTCGCCGCGCTCGCGTCGCTCCTCGGCGAGCGCGCGTTCGCCGCGAACGCCGCCTCGGCTTCGGCGGCCGCGACACTCAACACGGCGATGACCGAACCGTGGAAAATCGCCCCGAAGGCCAAACGGGCGATCTACATTTCGCTGATTGGCGCGCCGTCGCAGCTCGATCTCTTCGACTACAAGCCGGCGTTGCAGGGGCGTTTCAAAGAAGACCTCAAGGACTGGCTGGCCGGCCAAGGCGAGCGCCTCACCGGCATGACGGCCAAGCAGGCCGCGTTTCCCCTCGCGCCGACGATCTTCAAGTTCGCGCAACACGGTCAGGGTGGCATGTGGATCAGTGAGCTGTTGCCGAACATCGCGAAGATGGCCGACGACCTCTGCTTCATCCGCTCGATGAAGACCGACGCCATCAACCACGAGCCGGCCAACCAGCTCGTCTACACGGGCTCGATGCAGAACGGCAAAGCGTCGATCGGCTCCTGGCTCTCCTATGGGCTGGGCACGCTCAACCAGGATTTGCCGTCGTTCGTCGTGCTGCACGCGAAGCACACGAGCCCGTTCTCCAACGTGCAGGCGATCTCGTCGCGGCTCTGGGGCAGTGGCTTCCTCGAAGGCCGGCACGCCGGCGTTTCCTTCCGCACGCAGGGCGATCCCGTGCTCTATCTCAACGACGCGCCCGGCATCCCGCGCGAACTGCGGCGCACGATGCTCGACGGTCTGGGCGAACTGAACCGCCGCAGCTACGAGCAGATCGGCGACCCCGAGATCCAGACGCGCACCCAGCAATACGAGTTGGCGTTCCGCATGCAGACGAGCGTGCCCGAGTTGGCGGATATGACGGGCGAATCCGCGGCGACCTACGAACTTTACGGCGAGGAAGCGCGCACGCGCGGCTCGTTTGCCAGCTCCGCGCTGATGGCGCGGCGGCTCGTGGAGCGCGGGGTGCGCTTCGTGCAGATTTTCCACCGCGGCTGGGACCAGCACGGCAGCCTGCCGCGCGACATCGCCTCGCAGAGCAAAGACGTCGACCGCGCCTGCTACGGCCTCGTGCAGGATTTGAAGCAACGCGGCATGCTCGACGACACGCTCGTGATCTGGGGCGGAGAGTTTGGCCGCACGGTTTACAGCCAAGGCACGCTGACCGAGTCGAACTACGGCCGCGACCATCACCCGCGTTGTTTCACGATCTGGATGGCGGGCGGCGGCGTGAAGGGCGGCGTCGTGCACGGGGAGACCGACGAGATGTCCTACAACATCGTGAAAGATCCGGTGCACGTGCGCGACCTGCACGCGACGATCCTCCACCTCCTCGGGCTCGATCACGAGCGGTTTTCCTTCAAGTTCCAAGGGCTCGACCAGCGCCTCACCGGAGTCGTGCCGGCGCAGGTGGTGAAGGCGATTCTGGCGTGACGTGACGCGCCGAATCCGCCTTTGACTCGGCGGTCGATCCTCGCGCGGTTTGCCGCATGCGGCCCATGATTGACGCTGCTGAAATGCTGACCGTCGAGGACTACCGAGCCGCGCCGAAAGGGACGCGCGATCAATTGGTCGAGGGAGAACTTATCCGCATGTTCCTGCACCGAACCTCGATCGTGAGGACATCGCCGGCCGGTTTCATTTTTTGATCAGGGAATTCCTGCGGAGAAAACCGTGCGGCCGGGTCTTCATCGATCCGTGCGACGTTTACCTTTCGAACCAGGATGTGGTGCAGCCGGACGTGCTCTTCGTCGCCAAAGCGAATTTCGGTAGTCTCAAATAAGCGGGTGTCCACGGTGCTCCCGACGCGGTGGTCGAGGTGCTTTCTCCCGCGACCGCTCCGCTCGACAAGAAGGCCAAACGCCGCGTCTACGCGCAGCCGGGGGTGAAGGAGCTGTGGCTCGTCGACCCGCTGCTCTCGCAGATCCAGCGCTACGATTTCGCCCGAGACACGGCGAAGCCCGTGCAGCTGATCGAGGTAAACGAGACCGTTGAGACACCGTTGTTGCCCGGTCTGCGGTTTGCGGCCGCGAAGATTTTCAAACGCTGAGGCGGAGCGGTGCTGCAACGGAGCGGCCGACGTGTCCCGCCGCGGGGCCGGCGGTTGGAAACCGCCGCTCCGCTCAAAACAGCGGCGCGTCGTTGTTCGGGTCGTTGAGCAGGGCCGGTAAGCGCGGGTCGCCGCGCAGGGGGGGCGAACCACCGGTGGTGGCGCATCGTGCAGACGTTCAGGCCGGCCCGGGGCGGACTGCTGCGGGGCGTCTGCCGCAGCCGCAACGGCCCCCGGTTTCTCGAGGGTGGGCGGGCGCGTCCTGGCGCCCGCATTTGGCGACGGTCGCACCGCGATGAAAACGGCGACCCCCGGTGGCCATGGCGGCGGCGGGGCCGATCCATGCCACCGCAGGGACGCGGCGGCCCGCCAGCTCATTTTTTGAGAGCAGCGCCTCCACCCGCGCCGCGGCGGCCGCGTCGTCGTGCGAGTCGCTGCCGAAAAGGGCGCGCGGCGGGGCGGAAGGGTGCTTGCCAGGCGTCCGGCGCGAATGGCCGGCGCTCGGAAACCGCCGCGCCGCGAGGCGGCCGGCGCCGCACCCAAACGCGGGGTTGCCTTGGTGCAGTGCCGTGGCGCACCTTCCCGGAGCTTCGCCCCACCGATGATCTGCCGATCTGTCTTCCCCCTGTTGCCGTGGCTGATGTTCTCGCCGGGATTGGCGGCGGACGGGTTCAAGCCCGACGCGATCGAGTTCAACCGCGACGTGCGCCCGATTTTGGCGGAAAATTGTTTCTCGTGCCACGGGCCGGATGCGTCGCACCGCCAAGGCAAACTCCGGCTCGACGTGCGCGACGCCGCACTCGCCCGCGAGGCGTTTGTGCCGGGTGATGCGGCCGGGAGCGAATTGGTCGCGCGCATCCGCTCCGCGGACGACGACGAGATCATGCCGCCGCCGGAATCGTTCAAGAAACTCTCCGCGCGCGACAAAACGATCCTTGAGCGGTGGATCGCCCAAGGTGCGGCGTATCAGCGCCACTGGTCCTACGAGCCGCCCGTGAAGGCGGCGATCCCGCCCGGGGCGAACGCGGTCGACACGCTGGTCGCCCGGCGGCTCGCCGCGGTCGGACTGACCCCTTCGCCGGAGGCCGACCGGCGCACGCTGATCCGGCGACTTTCGGCGGACCTGATCGGGTTGCCGCCGACCCCCGCGGAAGTGGCCGCGTTTGTGGCCGACCCGGCGACGGATGCGTATGCGCGGTTGGTTGAGCGGCTGCTTGCGGATCCGCGTTATGGCGAACGGATGGCCCAGGGCTGGCTCGATCTGGTGCGGTTTGCGGACACCATCGGCTACCACAGCGACAACCCGCGCAACGTTTGGCCCTACCGCGACTGGGTGATCCGGAGTTTCAATACCAACAAACGGTTCGACCGCTTCACGCTGGAGCAAATCGCTGGCGACCGGTTGCCCGACGCGAGCCTCGAGACGCGCGTGGGCTCGGCGTTCAACCGGCTGTTGCTCTCGACCGAAGAGGGCGGGGCGCAGCCAAAAGACTACGAGGCGCGCATGCTGGCCGACCGCGTGCGCTCCATCGGCACGGCGTGGCTCGGGCAGACGACCGGCTGCGCGCAGTGTCACGACCACAAATTCGATCCGTTCACGACGCGGGATTTTTATGCGCTCGGCGCGTTTTTCGCCGACGTGCAGGAGGCGGCGGTGGGCCGCCGCGAGGAAGGGATGGCGGTGACCACGCCGGAGCAAGCGGCCCGCCTGGCGGAGCTGACCACGGCCGTGGCCGTCGCGCGGAAGGCCGTCGGCGCGCTCACGGCGCAGATCGACGCGGCCCAAGCAGCCTGGGAGGCCGAGGGGCCGACGAGTTCGGCCGCGACCGGAGAGAATCTCCCGCGCGAGGTGGCGGCGGCGCTGAAAAAA
>CAJAYO010000798.1 GCA_903948415.1 uncultured Opitutia bacterium
CCCCCCGCCCGCCGGCTCTCAGCCCGGGGTGCAGTCGCTCGCCGCCAGTCGCATGGGTTACACCTCCAATCGTCTGCCCTTCGCCCTCGACCGCCTGCCGGACACGCTCGAGCGCGAACCGAACAACACCCTCGCCACCGCCCAACGGATTGCGCTCCCGCTCATCGTCAACGGCCGCATCGATCGCCCGGACGACTGGGATGTTTTTCAGTTCACCGGTCAGGCCAAACAAACCGTCGTCGCCGAGGTGCAGGCCCGCCGGCTCGATTCGCCGCTCGACGCCGTCCTCAAGCTCACCGACGCGTCCGGCAAACTCATCGCCTTTAACGACGATCGCGAAGACCTGACGGCCGGCGTGAACACCCATCCGGCCGATTCCTACCTCACGGCCAAACTCCCCGCCGACGGCACCTACTTTCTTCACCTCGGCGATACGGCGCGCACCGGCGGCGAGGACTACGGGTACCGCCTTCGCGTCAGTGCCCCGCAACCCGACTTCGACCTGCGCGTCGTGCCCTCCAGCGTGAGTCTCGCCGTCAACTCAACCGCCGCCGTGACCGTCCACGCCGTGCGCCGCGATGGCTTCACCGGCCCGATCAAGCTCGCGTTGGACCAACCCGCTTCCGGTCTCACCGCCCCCCCGGTCAGCTTGGCCGCCAACCAAACCTCCGCCCGGTTCGTCGTGACGGCCGGGCCCGGGCGCACCGCCGCGCCGGTCGCCGTGTCGGTCGTGGGCAGCGCGAAAATCGGCGAACAAGTCATCACCCACGCCGCGGTCGCCGCCGAAGACCGGATGCAGGCTTTTCTCTGGCGGCATCTCGTGCCCGCCGGCGATTTGGCCGTCCTCGTCTTCAATCCCAGCGACCGGCCTCCCGCCAAACGCGTTCCCCGCGCCCGACCGCCGGCCGTCGTAGCCGCCATGGTTCCACCGGGAGCGAACGCCGCGCCCGCCGGCCCAAGCCTCACCGTCCCCTCCGCCCCGGGCACGCCCGCGCTGACCCCCGCACCGGCTCCCGTCCTCCCCAAATTCACCAAGCAGCAGATCGTCGGGCGGCTGCGCCAGCTCAAGCTGCTCTACGAAGACGGACTGCTCACGGACGAGTTCTACGACGAACGGGTCGCCGAATGCGAAACCGCGTCATGACCGCCGCGCCCCCCGTCCGCTCCAGCCGCTGAATCCGGTTCCCGACGGCGCGGAAAATTGCGTCGTTGCCTCACATCGGGCCGCCGCGCAATTTTGCGGCTTATGTCCGTCGAGCCCTCTGACACCCGCGCCTCCGCCGCCACACCCGCACCCAGCGATTTCATCCGCGACCTCGTCGCGCAAGACGTCGCCGACCGGCGCTACGCGAAGATCGTCACGCGTTTCCCGCCGGAGCCCAACGGCTACCTGCACATCGGCCACGCCAAGTCCATCTGCCTCAACTTCGGCATCGCCCGCGAAAACGCCGGCCAGTGCAATCTGCGCTTCGATGACACCAATCCCGTCAAAGAAGACCTCGAATACGTCGACGCCATCACCACCGACGTAAAATGGCTCATCGCCGGCTGGGCCGACCACTGTCTCGGCTTCAAACCGAAAGGGGCGAACCCCGCCGCCATCACGAGCCACGGCCAGCTCGATTTCTACCTCGCGCCCGTCGCCCCCGGTTCCGGCACCGAGCCGTTTTTCGCCAGCGACTATTTCGACCAGCTCTATCTTTACGCCGTCGAATTGGTCAAACGTGGCAAAGCCTTCGTCTGCGACCTCAGCCCCGAGGACACCGAGACCTACCGCGGCTCGCCCGAGCGTCCCGGCCAGGACAGCCCGTTCCGCCAGCGCTCGGTCGCCGAGAACCTCGAACTCTTTGCCCGCATGAAGGCCGGCGAGTTTCCCGACGGCGCGCGCACGCTCCGCGCGAAAATCGACAACACCTCGTCGAACATGTGGCTGCGCGACCCGCTCCTCTACCGCATCCGCCATGCGCACCACCACCATACCGGCGACAAATGGTGCATCTATCCCCTCTACGACTTCGCCCACTGCCTCAGCGATTATCTCGAGGGCATCACGCACAGCGTCTGCACGCTCGAGTTCGACGCCCACCGCGCCCTCTACGACTGGACCCTGGCGTCCCTTGAGCTGCCCCGGGCGCTCCCGCACCAATACGAATTCGCCAAGCTCAACCTCGGCTACACCATCGTCAGCAAACGCAAGCTCCTCCAACTCGTGCAGGACAACTTCGTCACCGGCTGGGACGATCCCCGCATGCCGACGATCTCGGGCCTGCGCCGCCGCGGCATTCCCGCCAGCGCCCTCCGCCGCTTCGTCACCAGCGTCGGCGTCACCAAATTCGACAGCGTCACCGACGTCGCCGTCTTCGAGCACGCCGTCCGTGAAGAGTTGAACGGCGCCTCGCTCCGCCGCCTCGCCGTCCTCAAGCCCATTAAGCTCACCCTCACGAATCTCGCGCCCGGCGAAGTGCTCGAGTGCGACGCCACCAACAACCCGCAGGACGAAGTCCCCACCACGCGCAAAGTCGCCCTCACCCGCGAGGTCTACATCGAACAGGACGATTTCGCCGAGGTCCCGCCGCCGAAGTATTTCCGCCTGAAACCCGGCGGCGAGGTCCGCCTGAAATACGCCTGCATCATCAAGTGCGACGAACTCGTGAAGGACGCCGCCGGCCAGATCACCGAACTTCGCTGCACCGCCGATCTCACCACCCGCGCCGGCGGTCCCAACGTCGACCGCAAGGTCAAGGGCACCATCCACTGGGTCAGCGCCAGCCACTGCGTCGCAACCGAGGTCCGCCTCTACGACCGCCTCTTCACCGTCGCCGAACCCGACGCCGACGGTGAGTTCAAGAAGCACGTCAACCCGCGCTCGCTCGAAGTCGTCACCGCCCAGCTCGAGGCGTCGCTCGCCACCGCGAAACCGGACGAACGGTTTCAATTCGAGCGCCTCGGCTACTTCACGCTCGATGCGAAGAACAGCACGGCGGACCACCCGGTCTTCAACCGCACCCTCACGCTCAAAGACGCCTGGGTGCCCAAAAAGTAGGCGGACTTCGGTCCGCCCCCACGGCCCTCGCGCCACCTTCCGCCTAAACTCACGCCCTCACCATGGACGAACCGCTCCCCGCGCTCAACCCCCACGAAATCCGCGTCCTCGGCTGCCTCGTGGAAAAAGCCGTCACCACGCCCGACTACTATCCGCTGACGCTCAACTCGCTCACGCTCGCCTGCAACCAGCAGTCGAACCGCGACCCCGTCGTGGCCTTTGATGAAACCACGGTCGTCCGCGCCCTCGACGGCCTGCGGGAAAAGCGCCTCGCGTCCGTCTTCACCGGCGCCGAGAGCCGCGTCGCGAAATACAAACACGCCCTCACCGACGCCCTCCTGCTCACCCCCGCCGAGGTCGGCCTCCTCTGCATGCTGATGCTGCGCGGACCGCAAACCCTCGCGGAACTGCGCACGCGCACCGAACGCTTCCAACCCTTCGAGTCGCTCGCCGAGGTCGAAGAGGCGTTGCAAGTCCTCGCCGCGCGCCAGCCGCAGCCCCTCGTCGTCAAACTGCCGCGTCTGCCCGGCACCAAGGAGCCGCGTTACGCGCATCTGCTGGCCGGTCCCATCGATGTGGCCGCGCTCGCCGCCGGTGCGGCCAGCCCGGCCCCCGAGCCCGCCACCCTCCTCGTCCGGGCCGAAAACGACCGCCTTGCCCAGCTCACCGCCGAAGTGGCCGCTCTCCGCGCCGAGTTGGCCGAGTTGCGCCAACAGTTCGCCGAGTTTCGCAAGCAGTTTGAGTGAGCGCCGACGACGGGTGCGGCCCCCGCGCCTCGCCAATTCGAAGGGCGGCCTTGCGCACGCTTGCCACCGCGCAAAATCGTCTGGTTCACTGCGCCCACTTGTGAAGCAAAGCATCGTCACCCTCGACATGGAAGGCGTCCTCACGCCGGAAATCTGGATCGCCGTCGCCGAACGCACCGGCCTGCCCGAATTGCGCCGCACCACGCGGGACGAGCCCGATTACGACAAGCTGATGCTCTACCGCATCGACATCCTCGACCGCCACGGCATCACCCTCTCGAAAATCCAGGACGTCATCGGCAGTCTCACGCCGCTCCCCGGCGCCGCCGAATTCCTCGACGAACTCCGCCGCCGCGTCCAGGTGGTGATTCTCTCCGACACCTTCGAACAGTTCGCCGATCCGTTCATGCGCCAGTTTGGCCGCCCCGCGTTGCTCTGTCACCGCCTGATCGTGAAGGACGACCGCATCGCCGGCTACCAACTCCGCATGGCCGACCAAAAGCGCCACGCCGTCGCCGCCCTCCAATCCCTCAACTACAACGTCATCGCCGCCGGCGATTCGTTCAACGACACGACGATGCTCGCGCAGGCCAACAGCGGTTTTCTCTTTCACGCCCCCGACAACATCGTGCGTCAGTTCCCCCAGTTCCCCGCCGTCAACGACTACCCGGAGCTGTTGAATTTGATCCTTGCCCGCTGCTGACGGAGCGGCGGTTTCCCGCCGCCGTTGGGCCCTTACGCCGTCGCGAGCAGCTTTTGCAGCCGGGCCTGCACGCGCTCGCGACCGAGCACGCGAAACATCCCCGTGATGCTGGGTCCCACATTCGTGCCCGACACCGCCAGCCGCGCCACCGACTGATAGTCGCCGAAGCCCAGCGTGTGCTTCGCTGCGAGCGCCTTGAG
>CAJAYO010000799.1 GCA_903948415.1 uncultured Opitutia bacterium
CGGCCCACCTCGGTCTGGGCCCACCGTGGGCGGAGCCGGCAAGCAAGGGAGAGGCGCACCGGCGGGCGGGCGGCATTTCGCGCGTGACGCGGGGGGGCAGGCGATTCGGCTGGGCGGACATGAAACGGCCCCGTGCGCTGCCATCTGCCGCCCGCGGAGCGGCCGGCCCACCTCGGTCTGGGCCCACCGTGGGCGGAGCCGGCAAGCAAGGGAGAGGCGCTCCGGCGGGCGGGCGGCATTTCGCGCGTGACGCGGGGGCGGGAGGCGATTCGGATGGGCGGACATGAAACTGCCCCGTGCGCTGCGTGTCGCTTCCTGCGTCGGAATTGCCCTGGTCGCGTCGTGGGCGCGCGGGGCCGAGATCGCCGATCCGGCGCGGGCGGGCTTCGATGCGGGGCGGCTCGGGCGGCTCGACGCGGTGATCCAGGCGCAGGTGGATCAGAAGAAAATCGCGGGCGTGGTGCTCTACGTCGCGCGCGACGGGCAGGAAGTGCGGCACCGCGGTTATGGGATGAGCGATCTTGAGGCGGGCAAGGCGATGAAGACGGAGGCGATTTTTCGGATCGCCTCGATGAGCAAGGCCGTGACGAGCGTGGCGGTGATGATGCTCTACGAGGAAGGGAAGCTCCTGCTGCACGATCCGGTGGCGAAATATATTCCGGAGTTCACGAATTCGGTGGTGGCGGTCGCGCCGCCGGAGGGATCGCCGGCCGGGACGAAGTTCACGACGGTGAAGGCGAAGCGGCCGATCCAGATCCGCGATCTGCTCACGCACACGGCGGGGCTGACGTATGGCACGGGGCCGGCGGCGGCGCTCTACAAAGAGGCGAAACTCGACACGTGGTATTTTGCGAACAAGGACGCGACGATCGGGGAGGAGATCAAGAAGCTGGCGGCGCTGCCGCTGAACGGACAGCCGGGCGAAGTTTATCAGTATGGGTTTTCCACGGACGTGCTCGGGTACCTCGTGGAAGTCGTGGCGGGGATGCCCCTGGACAAATTTTTCGCAGAGAAGATTTTCGGACCGCTCAAGATGGTGGACTCATGTTTCTACCTCGCGCCGGAGAAGGCGGGGCGGCTGGCGCCGGTGTATGGGGTGGAGAAAGGCGTGCTGGGGCGCGGCGATCAGGGCGACTATGTGACGGGGCCGCGGAAGTGTTTTTCGGGCGGCGCGGGGTTGCTGGCGACGGCGGGGGACTACGGGCGGCTGCTGCAGATGTTGCTCAACGAAGGTCAACTCGACGGCGTGCGGCTGCTCTCGCCGAAGGCGGTGCAGCTCATGCGGGCGAATCACACGGGGACGAAATACGCCGGAGACACGGGGGCGTTTGGCCTCGGGTTTTGGGTGATGCAGGACGTGGGTTTCTACGGCGAGCTGGGCAGTGTGGGGGCGTATGGCTGGGGCAGCGCGTATTTCCCGCAGTATCTCGTCGACCCGAAGGAGAAGATTGTGGCGCTGATGATGACGCAGCTGCGCCCGACGGGCGGCAGCGACCTGAACCAGAAGTTCAAGGTGATGATGTATCAGGCGCTGGTGAAGTGAGGGGGCGACGGGGAGCCGGGGGGGGCGGGGAGTTGGGCGCAAAAAATGCACGGGCCGGAGGGCCCG
>CAJAYO010000800.1 GCA_903948415.1 uncultured Opitutia bacterium
CTGTAGCGCGCCCGGCTGAAGGGCGGACGGAAGTAGTTCGGCGCCTCGGGGCGAAACTGGCGCACACTGGGCGGGAGCGCATTCCGGTCCGCCGGCGTCAGCGCCCGCTCCTCGCGCCGATAGGTGCCCCAGGTGTCCGAGACGGCGAACAAAAACTTGTGGTCGGCCCGTTTCGTCGCGAACCGGCGCGTGACATCGAAGCGCGCTGACACCGCCTGCTGCGGCTGCTCGGTGTGGATCGGCTCGCGGGTGCCCTCGTAGACGCCGGTCGCGACATTGTACAACGACGTCGTAAACCGGTCCTGCTCGACCTGCCGCCACCACGCTTCCACCGCCGCACGCACGGTCAGCTTGGGGTTGGGCTGACCGTCAAAGAGCGCGCCGGCCATCGTGCTGCGGCGACGCACGCCGGCTTCGGGACCGTAACCGTTGAACAAGGCCAGCGGCCGGTAGGGTCCGACAATTTTCTGGCCGGCCGCCCGCCGATATTCCGGAATCCCCGGCGGGGTCGTCGCCTTCAGCTGTTGAAAGTCGACGTAGAACAGCGTGCTGGCCTTCGGGCTGTGCTTCCACGCCAGCGCCAGGTCCACGGAGCGCGTTTCCGACTGCGTAAACGCCTCGGGTCCGCGCTTCAGGCTCCAAGCCGCCGCGAAGCGCTGCCACGCCCGCTTCGGCACCGCCGGCCCCGTCACTTCCATCGCCGACGATTGGCGCTGCAACGACGACACGGCGTATTCGAAGCGCTTGCCCGCCGTCACCCGGGGGCGCGCGGTCTGATAGTCCTGAATACCGCCCGGCGCGGCGCGCCCCAGCACCGGCACGAGCGGCCCTTGGATCACGAGCAACCGGCCCGTGTTGAGCACGTCGGGCACCCCGAGGTGCACAAACCCGTCGCGCAACAACGGCGCCGGAAAGCCCCGCAAACTCAGCCGCGTGTCCCCCGTCGCGAGATCGACCGCCGACGCCGTCCGCACCTGCGCGAGCTCGAAATTCAGCTCCACCTCGCCCGGGTCGTCGTCCATCAGCCCCTGCATCACAAGATCGTTGGAAAACGGCGCTTCGTAGAGCTGGGCTTCGTTGGAACTGAGCCCGGTGGGATCGTAGCCCCGGTCGGCCGCCTTCGCCTCCACTTCCACCTTCTCCAGCCGCACAATCTCGGCCGCCGTCAGCGGCTCCGGCGGAACCGGGGGCTTCACCTGCGCGC
The DNA here is from genome assembly GCA_903948415.1 of uncultured Opitutia bacterium. Lineage (GTDB taxonomy): Bacteria > Verrucomicrobiota > Verrucomicrobiia > Opitutales > Opitutaceae > GAS368. The sequence goes on from CAJAYO010000800.1 coordinate 1,205, forward strand.
CGAGCCGGCTGGAAAACGCCAGCCCCAGCAAAATCAGGTGCGCCACCTGCGGCGAAAAAGGGAAAGAGGGGAAAAGCACGGGTTGAGAACATCCCACCAAATCACCTGCCGCGCGCCCGTCGAGCCTCCGCCGCGCGCCGCCCTCTGCCGCACCCCCGCTCTCAGCCGTTATGCTCAACCGCCCCGCCGCGGCCTGCTGCCCGGCGCCCCACCGCAACCGGCGGTGGCGAGGGCGATCCGCGCACAATCGGCCGCCCGCGACCGAACCACCGAGCCATCTCACGGTCGGTGTTGGGCAACCCTCCATGCTCATGAACAAATTCCACCTCGTCCTCCCGATC
>CAJAYO010000801.1 GCA_903948415.1 uncultured Opitutia bacterium
ATTTCCGCCACGCAGACACCGCTCTCGCTCTACGCCGCGTTCGAGACCGAGCGGAAGGCCGATGTCTTCATGGCGAATTTGCGGACGCAGATCCACTTTCGGGCGGCGGACGAAAAAGGGGCGAAGATTCTCTCCGAGAAGATGGGTGGGCGGGAGATTCGCAAATACAGCGGCGGGGTCAGTAGCGGCCGGACCTCGCGCAACTGGCAGCCGATGGACGAACCTTGGTTCAAGCCGACCTCGTTCCTTTCGCTGGCCGACGGCAAGGCCGTCGTAAAACATCCCCGGAGAACCGGAAAACCACTCTTGCGGAAACTTCCGTTCACTTCGTTTACGAACGCGAACGAGTCGCGACCCGTGGAACGCGGCGGGTGAGCCACCGCTGCACTTTGGGCTCTACAAATCAACCCCCAAGACTGTTATGGCCTGAAGTTTACGGCGAAGATCAGGCAGGCGCTGATGACTCGCACGGTCGGGCGGCAAGTGGCCCGGCAATGCTTCGTTGAAGGCCGCAACCGTCACCAGATCACGAACGTAGGCGGCGACATGGACGCTCAGGCGGTGTGCGATCTCTTTTTCCGCGAGGCTGCGTTCGCGCGCCCGACCAAAACGGAGCGTGTCAACCAACGCGAGAAGAGCGTAGAGCGCCGGATCGCGCCGGGCCGCACCGGGCACACTATGATATCCCAGCCCAGCCGATTCAATTCGACGGACGTGTGACAGGGCGCTGGCTTGCCTTGCCGGTGGACGCAGGCCTCCTTTGCGGGTCCTCTCCGACAGGTAACTCCTTCGCTTCGGCTGCCATGCGCTCCAAATCCCATCGCCTTCAAGTTTTCATCAGCAGGTTGAAAGCCGCACCACCTGTGTCCACCAAAACGGAGGCACTCGCGTTAATCGCAACGGTGCTCGACGAAGTTGAGGATGAACTAAGCGGCATAGTCGCCAACCCCGCAAACTGGCGCAGCGACGGACGTATGTATCCCCCCCAAGACGACAATGCGCGCGCTTCGGTCACCCCGCCTGGAATCACCATTTATCCTAAAAACGGCAGTTAGAAGATAGCCCGATGCGGCTGAGCGTCGGGAAAAAGCGTGGGGGTGAGCAGTCAGGCGGCGGTGCGTAGGCCCGATCAAGCCGGAGCAGGCAACATTGGTGGAGCCGGCCCCATGACGCCAAAGTTTTGAGCCAAAATCCGTGCCACGATCCGTTGCCAGCGGGTGGCGACGTCCAACTGCTCCGCACTTGTCAGCAGATCCTGCAACCAACCGACCAGGGCGATGATCCGAGGCTTCAGATCGGGCGCATCGGCGTGGAGCAAGCGCACCGCCAGGCGCTTTTGCCCGGCATGGTCGCTTTGTTTGGCGACTCCGCCGAGCAGCCGCGGGCGACTGGTGATCGCCTCGTGATGTTGCCCAGGCGTGACCAGCCGATTATACAGCGTCCACCAGTTATAGACCAAGGCGATCAGCCGCGCGGCCTGTTGACTGGTGGCCAGTCGCTGGGTGGTGAAACCGCCCCAGCCCCACTGATTTTTGAGTTCGTCGAACGGATTTTCCGCGTCACCGCGGGCCCGATACATCGGCGCGAGGGTTTCCACGCCATAGGTCAGATTGGTGACCAACACTTGATACTCATAGTCGATGACTTCGCAGGCGGCGATCTCCAGCCCCGCGTGCGTCCACAGATTGGCCGCCTGCTTGGCCGTCTGGCGGCGCGCGCGGGGACTGCGCGACTGCGACAGCCGCCGCCGCAAGATCACCACGCGCCGGGCGAGGCTCCACCCCTGCAAACGTAAACTCCCCTCCGTGCCGACCCAGCCCTGTCCCGCGTCCTGCCAACGCGTTTCCCGCTCGCGCTCGATCTGCGTGATCAACCTGGTCACGCCCTGCGAGCGCCGTAATTTAAACAGATACGCCTGCCCTCTTTTTTCCGCCGCGAGCAAGCACGTCTCGTGGCCATACGCACAGTCGCCGCGCACCAGATGGGGCCGTCGCTGCAGGGGCAACTCATCGATCAACGTCCACAAGCCGTCCAAGCCGTAGCCGGCCGCCGAGTGATTGCCCGGATGCGTTTCCACGTCCAAGCACAGTCGCAACGTCGAGATCCAATACGTGTGCAACGCATGGCTGGGCCGCCCGGGTTTCTGCGGATTATAGCCCACCGCGGCGCCTTCCTGCCGGCCATAGAGGGGCTTGATCGTGGTATCGACATCGAGGATCCACGGCGTCGATAAAAACTCCCACCAGCTCTGGCGCAAATGGCCGCGCAACCACTGCGCGCCCTCGATCTGATCGACGCGGCGCAAACCCCGGCGCACGCTATCCTCGCTGCAAATCGTGCTCAGTCCCAACAAGCCTGGAGCGACCTCGTCGAAGCGCAGCGCCGAGAGATGCGCGTAGCGCCAATGCCCCGCTAAAATTCCCAGCACCACCGTGCCCACGACATCGCGCGCGGCCGGCGCGTTCGGACTGCGATAGACCAGCGGCGCGTTCCGACACAACGCCTCGAACTGCCCGCTGGCCTGCAGATACTGCGCGAAAAACACCAGCGGTCCCAACGCACTGACTGGGGTGCGATCGTCAAAACTTGCGCGGTAACGCCCGCCGGGCGTGTCGATCACCAGCTCCGATTCCACCGCGCTGGCCAACGCAATTTTCGACTCACCCGCAGGGTGAACGGTTTCACTGACAATAATCGGGTGCATCGTGCACCCAATTAATCACCTCCACGTTTAACTGTCCCGCTCAACTGTCGCTTTTAGGTTTATCGCAGCCGCCATCATCGCACCTTGCTCTGGGAATCGGGCGGCTTCGCCATCGTCCAGGTCGGAACCGGAGACGTGGTGGTGGTGAAACCGGGAACCGACGGCGTGCATGTTGATCCAACAGGAGTTGAATAAGGCCGCGAGAATTTCGCTTGCTAGGCCCATTTTTATTACATTTAAGGAATATTACATTTATGGAATCTATCGTGCAATTACCGCCCGCTGAACTCGCGCGGTTTCTCAGCCTTTTGTCCGAGAAACGCCCGACCTTGAAACCCCGCTTGGAACGCGGTGGTGACAAGCTGGGCAATTGGTGGGTCGATTTCTCCGGTCGACGGGAACTCACCGTCGAATGGCGACCGACTTTCGGATTTGGTCTTTCCTACGGTCGACAGACTTCCTTTGGCGAAGGGCCCGAAGAAATCTTCCGCACCCCGGAACGGGCCGCGGACCGGGTCTTGCAGTTCCTCATCGCCACCCATGAACACGCTGCCGGCGGGCTTCGGTGCATCCGCGAACTCTATGGCGTATCGCAAGACCAGATCGCGAAACGTTTGAAGATCAAACAAGCCGCGATTTCGCGCCTGGAGGGCCGGACCGACCCAAAGATCGAAACCGTTGCGAATTTCGTCCGGGCCCTGGGCGGTCAGGTGGAGTTCCGCGTCGTGTTTCCCGACGGGCAAATGCCCATTCACTTTTCCAAATCATCGAATCTAAAATTTAGGTCGGACGAATCACGTAGCTACCATGCCAAAGTTAAACCTGCTCGTCTTGCGCGCGCGTGACGCCACGCAACTCGCCACTTTCTATTCAAACCTGGGACTGCATTTTGTCCGTCACCGACACGGCACCGGACCGGAACACTTCGCCTCAGAAGATGGGGGCGGGGTCTTCGAAATCTACCCGGTCAGGCCCGATGCCGAACCAACGCGGGAATTGCGTTTAGGGTTCGAGGTATCCGACGTGCACCAAACCGTAGTTCGCTTGGTTAACACGGGCGGAGTGCTGCTCAGCCCTCCCGCTGATTCGCCGTGGGGCTTCCGCGCCGTCGTTCGCGACCTAGAGGGACATCGCGTGGAACTCACCGAGCCAAACGTCAACAAATTGGCCGCAAGTCCCGTGTAATTTGTGCGCGCGCGTCGTGATCAATTTTACCCCGATGACCGCATTCCAATGGAAACCTCAGGCGGGCGATAGTCTCGCGATCCTTTTCGGCGCCGGCGCCGCTCATTCCCACGCCATTGAGGAATCCCTGCGCCCCCCGCTTGCGGGCCAGTTGATGGATGTCCTCCTCGAACGCGCCTATCCCAATGACGCAGATCGCAATCAGAGGTTTATCGAGACCCGCCTATCTCGTCACACCGGCAGCAAAGATCTCACCTTCGATTGGGTGTGGCAGGGCTTAGTCCAACCTCCGGAGGCGGTAGTCGGCGGCCAATCCGGCGAGATGATGCCATCCCGTCGGTCCATGCCGACTTTTTACGAATGCATCCACTCGCGGCTCGGCCAACACCGACCCATACCCAAGGCCTATAATATTTTGGCCGAGGTCCTGTTTTCATGCCCCCAACTTGAGTGCCTGGCTACGACCAATTTCGACGAACTTATCGACGAGGCCATCCATCGGGTGGCGCGGCTCAGGCAGCGGATTCCCCTGCAAGACTATCGGATCGCCAGCACTCTGACCCAGCACCACTTCCTCCAGCAGCGTCCATTTCAGGGTCCCGTCTTACATAAACTGCACGGGACCTTGAGCGACCCCTATAGTATCATTGCGGGCCTTAACAACCTCCAGACCGACGAGCAGCCCGAGGTCTACCACGGGTTCCTCTCCTCACTCCGACGCGCGTCCCATGTAATCATCGCTGGGTATTCCTTTTCCGATCACTCTCTCAGCAAGTTTGCCGCACAAGCGATCAAGTCATCCACCGACAAACACGTCTATGTGGTTTGCGGACCCGACACCCAGCGCGTGGCCGATTTGCTCCGGGAGGATTGCAACGCTTCGGTCGCCGTCTATGCTGCGAAAGACGAGCTGGCTGATGATTTTCTCGATAACTTTTTGCAGGACCTGAGTAAGCTGACTCCTCAGCCGGACCTCTCGCTGAGACCTGAAGAACGAAGGATCCTCACCAAAGGCCCCGCGTTTCTGTCAGTCCATAATCCCAACCGATTCTTGTCCGGTTCTGCACGCAGCGGCAGCGACGAGAACCTTACCTTCCCCGACCCGCTCTACGATTCGATCGTGCTGCCCAAAAAGTTACGCTCCGTCCTAGCCAAGCTGGTGGACTTGGGCGAAAGCCAGCGCCTGCGACGGGTGCTCCAGCTCTCCTACGTTCAATACCGCTACCCTTCCGCCACCCACACACGCTTCGCCCATTCGCTGGGCGTAGCCCACCTCGTCAACCGGATGATCGATCTTCAGTCACCGAAGCGCACCGACGATGGCGACCCGCTGCCGGAGGTCGCGAAGACGGCCGCGGAGCGCAAGGACTCGGTGATCGACGCTCTCGGCACCTACGGCCATCGCGACTTGTTGCTCTCCGCTCTGCTCCATGATGCCGGGCACGGACCGTCGGGGCATACGCTAGACTCGTTGAAGGAATTCATGCCCGACAAGGAACGTCAGGGGCACGAAAAAACTGCCCGTCAGCTGTTGCGCGCTGCCTTGGAAAGGCAGGGGTTTGCCGATCTCAAAGCTCTGCTCGGCGATGAGGGCCTACCGGTGGATCAACTCGCCAGCATCATCTTGGGCGAACACCGTCTGTCTCCCGTTATTTCCAACGGCGGGCTCGATTTGGACCGACTCGATTTTATTCTTCGGGACCTCGCCTGCACGGGCCTACGGGTTGATGGAGTGTCGGCTGGCAAATACGTGTCCGATCTACTGGAAAATCTCGACGATCTTTTAAGAGCATTTCGCCTCGTGGCGTCGCCCTCTTCCAAGGAGCACCCGGGATATTATTACCAGCTGACCACCGGCGTTGAAAACCGCAATGATTGCCCCGTTTTCCGCATGCTCACGAAATTGGGCACCGCCTACGGGGAACTCTACGATAAGGTGTATTTCTGCTGGCAGAATTCATGCGCCCAATCGTTGGTAACTCATGCCTTGGATCGGGCCTTGGCTTCGCGGAGGTTTCACTTAGTCGACATTCTTCCTCTGGTGGACGAGCAGCTTTTCGAGACTCTTCAAAACTTTGACGATCCGGTTGTGCGTGAATTCGCCACTCTGGCAAAGTATCGCCGGCTCTACGATCCCGTGCTGAAGGTCTCCCTCAAAATGCCCACGAAGTGGTTAGATCCTCGGCCGTTGGAACGGCAGTTGAACGGGCTCTACGGCAAGGAATCATCTCATAACTGGCTCGTGGCCTTTCGCCCCTCCAAGTCGTTTGAAGCCTCCCTCTTGGACGGCGACTTTTTCACCAAAACACAGCCCGTAATCCAAACGCTGCCGTTCGGAAAACCCACACCGGCCAGACTCCATTTCTTCGCTTGGCCCGGCCTCGACCCTGATGTCCGCAAACTCAAGTCTCAGGTGGTTACTTTGCTCGAAAGGATGGGCATAGATCTTTCCGAGTACACGCTCGTTGAAGCTCCGTTCGACTAACCCGTAGGGTCAAAAAACTCATGCGGCCTCTCGGTGATAGAACTTCAGGAGGCCGCCGAGGCGCTCGCGGGTACGGATCGGACCTGATGAACTGCCGATCCGGTCTGCTGCTGCCGGGAACAGGATCCGCAGCGTGGACTGCACGCACATCAAGGTTCATCAGGATGCCTCGAACGCCGCCGGCGGCCCTGAGGCTCAGGCCTTTGGTAAAACCAAGGGCGGCTCGAATACGAAACTGGCTGTGATCGTCGATGGATTGGGCCGGGCGTCGGGCTGAATCTCGTGCCCGGCAACCGGCACGACCTCAAAGCGGTGGAATTGCTGACGGATAAATTCGCCGGATGCTTCGTCCTCGCGGACCGCGGCTTCGATGCGAAGGCCTTTCGCGAAAAACTCCTCAGCCTCGGCGCGACTCCCTGCGTCCCACCGCGGCAGACGAATCGGATCCAGTATCACTACTCGAAGCTAACCATTGCGAGGGTCGCAATGGTAACCAATGAGAGCGGAACTAGGACGCGGCAGGGGCAGGTTGCCAGAGCCGTGGCGTGAGGAGGCGGAGGTCGTCGCGATTGGTCATCCTGCTGCCGGCTCGGCGATCATCTACTCCATCGTGGTGTCCTGCCAGCGCCACGGCAAAGATCCTCACGCTTATCTGCGCGATGTCCTCACGCGTCTGCCGACCATGACCAATCGGGACAATCTGGACGCTTTGCTGCCGAAAAACTGGCAGCCTGCTTAGCTCTCGAAACGTCCCTCTGGTTAACATCGAGGCGTGAAGATGGTCACCGGATGTCGCTACTTCATGTTACCAGCAATCCGCCTCCCCGAGGACACCGGTCGGACGCTTACGAAACTATTGGGCGGCGGACCGCCGCAAACGGTTCGGGCGTGACGCCCGCCGAGGCGCGGTGTGCTCGCACACCGCGCCTCGGCCCGAAAACGCTGCGGGCCGCGCTCATCGTGGCGCGAAAAACGAGCTGCGGAGCATGCGTTTATAGCGAAAAGCACAAAAACAAGAGACCGCTGTATCAAACCAGGGGCTTTTTAGCAGGCTGCTACGACA
>CAJAYO010000802.1 GCA_903948415.1 uncultured Opitutia bacterium
AACGGATAAAGGAGCGCGTCACCGGCCCGGGGCTCACCCCACTGGATTGATTCCGCCGGGGTAGAGGCTCGTCGCCTAACCGAGACCTTTGGTGGCCGCGGCTTTGAGCAAGGCGACAAATCGCTCCAAATCGGCCGGGGTCGTGTACAGGTTCGGAGTCACGCGAATGCCTTGGAATTCCGGGTGGATGATCGGGCGGACCAGCGTCCGGTGGCGTTCCCAGAGCCACGCGGCCAGCTGGGTCGGGGGCAGGCCCGCGCACGCCACGGTCGCCAAAGCGCCGGCGAACTCCGGCTGACGCGGCGTGTGGACCGTTAGCCACGGCTCGGCGGCCAACGGCGCCAGCCAACGCTCCCGGAGCCAACGCAACCGGGCGGCTTTGCGTTCGGCACCGATGCTCGCCCAAAAATCCAACGCCTCGCGGATCGCCAGATAGGGCGCCGCCGGGACGGTACCGATGCTCTCAAACTTCCGGATACTGCCCCGCAGTTCGGCCGGCGCCGGGTAGAGCGGCCAGATCTCCGCAATCCGCTCCCGCCGCACGTAGAGGAAGCCCGTGCCGTGCGGGGCGCCGAGCCACTTGTGCAGCGACGTCGCATAGATGTCGCAATCGAGCGAGTCGCGGGTGAGCGGCACGTGGGCGAAACCGTGGGCGCCATCCACCACGACCAGCACCCCGCGCGCCCGCGCCAGGTGCACGATTTCTCGGACGGGCAGAAATTGACCGGTCAGGTTGATCACCTGGCTGAGCAAAATGGCCCGCGTGCGGGGCGTGATCGCGGCGGCAAAGCGCGCCACCATCTCGTCCGCCGACTCCGCCGGCACGGGCAACGAAATCTGCCGGACGACAATCCCGTCGCGGTCCGCGCGCTGGCGCAGGGTGTTTTGAAACCGCCAGTAGTCCTGCGTCGTCGTGACGACCTCGTCGCCCGCCGTCCAACGCAGCCCGAGCAACACCGTCTCGATGCCCTCGGTCGTGTTGCGCGTGAGCGCCATCTCCTCAGGGTCACACCCAAAGGCGGCAGCCAGCCGGGCGCGCACGCCTTCGACTTGCGGCCAGAGGACGCGGTTGAGCGAGTGGGCCGGAGCTTCGTGCGACGCCAACCACGCCTGCAGGTAGGCGTGGTTGACGACCGCCGGCGAGGGCTGCACTCCGCCGTTTTCCAAATTCAGAATCGTGCGGTCCACCGCCCAAGCCGCCTGCACCTCGGCCCAGCGCGGCTCGTCCGCCGCCACGACGGCCGGATCGGACGATGCCCCGGCCATGGCCGCCGCGATCCGACCCGCCGCGTCGACCGCCGCGGCGAGGCGGGGCGCAAAAGCTTCCACCAGCGCCCCGGGCTCGGCGGCGCGGCCCGCCGACGAAAGCCAGGCCGGGGCGACGACCCCGGCGGCGGCGAGTTGCGTGAGGAAACTGCGGCGGGTCGGCGGCATGGGCGGCGCTCAGAACGCGGCGTTGAGGCGCAGATGCCAGCGGCCGCCATCCGCGTCGTAGGGCGCGTTGCGGGAGTAGAGCAGACCGTTGGCGGCGTTGAACGTCGCCTTGTCCGGGTACCGGTTGAACACGTTCTCCACGCCGGCCGTGGCGCTGACCTCGCGGGTGAATTTCCAGGTGACCGCAACATCGCAGAGCACCTGCCGGCTGAAGTCCTGCACGATCGTCGAGTTGGCCTGGGCATCGGTCCACTCTCCGAAATAGCGGACGCGGCCCATCAGGCCGAGCGACCCGAGCGTGTAATTAACCGCGACATTTCCGGCGTTCTGCGGGATCCGGTTCTCGAGGTTGATCCGCCCATCGCGGGACACGACCCGGGGATCGTAGCGGGTCACGCGCGTGGCGTTGTAGTTGTAGGCCGCGGTGAGCGTGAGGTTCGCCTGCTTCGAGTGCGTCCACCGGTGCGAGGCGACGACGTCCACGCCTTCGGTGCGGGTGTCGAAGGCGTTGGTGAGGAAATTCAGCGAGTTTAAGTTTTGCGCATCGGTGACGCCGGAGGCGACCAACTGCGCCCGCTGGGCGGCGGTGAGCGTGAAGCCCTGGGAGAGGCCCAGCCGGTCCCGCACGGCGACGCGGTAGAGATCGAGGGCGACGGTGAACTCCGGCCGCGGGGCATACACGAGGCCGAGGCTGAGATTGTCGGATTCCTCGGGTTTCAACGCCCGCGCGCCAAAGAAGACCGCCACCGGGTTGGTGACGCTGACCTGGCCCGAGGTGAACAAGGTGGACGTGCCGGGCAGCAACCCTTGGTTGGTGCGCGTGTAGTAGGACAATCCGGGCGTCGGCGCATGAAAGCCCGTGCTGGCCGCGCCCCGCACGGCGAGCGCCGGCGTGGCCTGGTAGCGGAGGGAAATCTTGCCGTCCGCGGTGGAACCGAAATCCGAGTAGTCCTCGGCGCGACCGGCGAGGGCGAAGCTGAGGTGCTCGAGCGGCTGGATATCGAGATCGAAGTAGCCGGCGTTGCTGTCGCGATCGGCGTCGACGACCTGCGAGGGACTCCAGCCGGGAAAGCCGTTGGCGCCCACCGCGAGGTCGGCGAACGGGCCCACGTCCCACGAGTAGCGGTCGCCCACCCGGATCTTGAAGCGCTCGCGCCGGTTCTCCGCGCCGAACGCGACATTCACCGGCTTGGCGAAGACGCCTGTCTGCCAGTTGTAGACGAAGTCCGCGTTCAGGTTGCGCTCGTCCTGCCGGAGTCCGCCCACATCGAACGCCGTCGGCGACTCCGGACCGAAGGACGCGTTGATCGAATTCGTCAGCCGATAGTCGATACGGTTGCGACCGAGCGCGGCGCTGAAATCGTAGGAGAGGCCGAAGGTCGTGGTGCCTTTCGCTCCGCCCACGGCGTGGAAATCGTCATCCGCGCTGGCGAAAAAGGGCGCGAAGCCGCCCGGGTAGCGGTCCAGCAGCGCGTAGGTTGGCGCGAGCGACGTGGGCGCATTCTGGAACGAGGAGCGGCGGAAGGCGGCGTTGGTGTCGGGATTGCGCCAGTTGAAGTCGTCCAGGCCCTCGCCGTCACCGGCGACGACGAAGCCGTAGGTCTTGATCGCGGCCGCGAGCGGGAGCGAACCGTTGAGCATGACGCGGCGCGACTCGCGCTCGGGCTGACCCCAGCGCTGGACGGGCTGCGGCACGGCGGCCGCCCGGTCGGGATGGGCCGCGAGGTAGGCGAGCGCGTCGGCGCGCTGCACCGAGCGGGACGTGCGGCCGGCTTTGGCATATTCCAGCGCGACGTTGAGGAATCCGCCCGCGGGCAACGCGTAGCCCGCGTCGAAGCCGGCCTGGCGGTTAAAGCCATCGCCGCCAAAATACTGGCTGACCTGGGCAAAACCCTCGTAGCCGACCCGGTCCTTGAGGATCAGGTTGATCACGCCGGCGATCGCATCCGAGCCGTACTGGGCGGAAGCCCCGTCGCGCAACACCTCGACGCGTTGAAGGCCGAAGGCCGGGATCTGCCCGAGATCCGCGCCTTGGGAAAAGCCGCCCGTGATGAGCGCCGAGCGGTGCTGCCGTTTGCCGTTGATGAGGACGAGCGTCTGGTCGGGCGAAAGACCGCGGAGGCGGGCCGGCCGCACAAACGCGGCGCCTTCGCCGATGGTCAGCCGCTGCACGTTGAACGAGGGCACCGCCTGGACGAGCTTGTCGGTGAGTTCAGTCGAGACGGAGGTTTGCAAGGCCGCGGTGCTGACGATGTCGACGGGCACCATCGATTCGACCACGGTGCGGTCCAGCCGACGCGTGCCGGTGACGGTCAGGGCGTCGAGTTTGAGCGGGGCGGATCCGGCCACGGTTTGTGCGACGGCCGGAGTCAGGCCGGACATCAGGAGGGCGGTACCCATGAAGGTGACCTTGGAACAGAGGGAGTGAAACATCGGCAGAGGAGTTGTGACGCAGAGCGGTCGGCAGCGATGCGAACACTCCACCCGCAAGAGAAGCCCCAAAGCGGCGCGTCACTCAAACGTCACGCCCCGCCTCCAACCGCCATGAGTTCGTCATCGAAAACGCACAATCGCGCCTCGCCCGGCCGCCCCGCCGCACGCCGCGTCGAGAGCAACCGCCCCGGACCATTCCCTGGAAATGGCCGGTTCAGGAAACAATGCGAGGGAGCCCCGACGGCGGTCACGTCGCGGCGGTCGCCAGCGGTGGATGGACCGGTTCACCCCGGCGACGTTGAAGAAGTGATTTGGCCTTTGGCGCCGATTGGGCGCGGGCCGAATCCCGCTGTCGTTGCCGCGACGCGGGGTTTCACGTCGCGATTTAGCGGACGACCTGAGTCCTGCTCATGTTTCCCATGATCGAAGGCCACGGGGAGGTTCAGCCCGTTGCGTGGCTCGCCGCGGAAATACCGGCCGAGACGCGCCGCGGTATCCGGGGTGATCGCCCGCCGTCCCGCCAAACTTTCGCTCAAACGACTCGGGGG
>CAJAYO010000803.1 GCA_903948415.1 uncultured Opitutia bacterium
ATTTCCGCCACGCAGACACCGCTCTCGCTCTACGCCGCGTTCGAGACCGAGCGGAAGGCCGATGTCTTCATGGCGAATTTGCGGACGCAGATCCACTTTCGGGCGGCGGACGAAAAAGGCGCGAAGATCCTCTCCGAGAAGATGGGCGGTCGGGAGATTCGTAAATACAGTGGTGGGGTAAGCAGCGGCCGGACTTCTCGTAGCTGGCAACCGGCGGACGAACCGTGGTTCAAGCCGACCTCGTTCCTTTCGCTGGCCGACGGCAAGGCCGTCGTAAAACATCCCCGGCGAACCGGAAAACCACTCTTGCGGAAACTACCGTTCACGTCGTTTACGAACGCGAACGAGTCCCGCGCCCGAGGAGTCGTGGCCTGATTTTTCGTGAGCAGACTTAGGCGGAAAAAGCCATTCGCCCAAGCATCCGCCTCACTCCGAAATAAATCACCGGGCGGGCCGAGGCGCATCGCCTACGTTTTTATCGCGAGAACCCGTCGCACTGCTCACGCGACCAAACGAACGGATCGACTATTCGGACCGTTCGTTTTCCTACGTCCTCTCAGGGAAATGACCCGACCCGCTGGATTGGGCCAGCGAATGGCATCGAGGTAGTCGTCAGCGATGCCGGTGGCGTCACGGCCCTGTAGGTTGAATTTGATGAGAGCGATAACACCGGGGGCGCTTCGGCCCATAATGCGCCGCAGTTGACGAGTGGCGCTTACGAACACGCCATAATCGGCGGCGACGAACGGGATGGTTACTCTAACGGGATAAGTGGGGTGAGGCATGGTGCATTTGTAGGGGACGTTGAAGCGGCGGAGTTCGCCACGGTTTGGGGGGTTGGAAACGCGGCCCGCCCAGGCGCACCGCGGTCAGACTTAAACTGAGTTAGACTACCACACCGGCCAGCTGGCCGTCTCGGCTGAACGCGCGAAAGATCCGGCTAATCTTACGACGGACGCTGCGCCCGAATTTCACTCGGGCGGCACTGCAGCTCTCGACGAAACCACCGGGCCATCAGGGTCTCGTCGGAGAATCCGCACAGGCTGGCGATTTCGACCTCCTTTTTGCCAGTCTCCAGCAGGAGTTGCTGGGCTTTCGCCACCCGCCGTTGCTGCACATACGTGTGCGGGGTCAGGCCGGTGCTCACTTTGAAGAGCCGCCCAAAATGACTGGAACTTATTCCCGCCACGCGACCGAGTGCGGCGAGGCGAAGCGAGTCGCCGATGTGGTCTTCGATATGGCCAACCACCCGTTGCAGCACCTCGTCCGTCAACCCCACGGCCTGATCCGGTCGCACGTCGCCGCGCCACATCGCCCGAAGCAGATGTGTGCCGAGCATCCGGCCGATGGATTCAACATAGGCCGCATCGTGAACGATTTGTTCACAACACATCTGCCGAAAGCGACCCGCCAGATGTCCGATAAACGCGTCACGCACGATCAACTGCGCCAGCGCGATGACTGTAACCGCGGAGGCCGCACAGACCGTAAAGCCGGCCGTGAATTCCCGCTTCAGAAACAACGTCACCATTTTCACCTTCCCAGGACAAACCAGGGCGTGGGGCGTGCCGGAGGGAATCAGCCACACGCTCGGTCCTTGGATTTCCATGTCACGCCAATCGCCGTCGGCCGGTTTCCACCGCAGCGTGACCGTGGCTTCGTTCAAAACAGCTGAGAGTTGCTCCTGCTCACGGGTATGTTCATCCCATTCGTTGCTTGCATGGTGATCGTAGTGGACGCTGAACGCCCGGCCTTCGTAGAGGCGACGACGATAGCCATTGGCGGCCGGAAACAGGACGAACGGTTTGGACACGGTTGAGTCCGCGCGTCCGAAGGTCGGAATGTCGGGCACACTTTGGGCCGAAGCCCGCGTGGCCCGGCGCGGGGATTTCCTCCAGTCTAGCGGCAAACTCGCCGCGCGTATCGGCTACCCCCGCTATTCTATCGGCTAAACGCGCGAAACGGTTGCGAGTCACCGTGTGAAATACCGGTGGCTCGTCGGAACGGTCGGCACGGAGCCGTGGAAGCCGGGACGAGTTGGAACGTAGCTCAAGCCAACGCGTCCGTGGACCCGCGAACAAATCCGCGACGCACGTATGGCCGAGCTGGCAACGCTCCTCAAGAAATGCGGGCACAAACTCGTCGAAACCGGCGGCGGCTACTACTTGGTGCCTGCTTTCTGAAGAACGCCGACTAAACGTCGAGGTCGGCGCCAACTAGTGCTTCGACACGTGAGTTACGTTACACAATGACGGCCGATTTTTCTGTCGGCGGCGGCGCGAGCAAAACTCCAGTTTAGCGTAACCTTGTCGGCATTGCGCTTGCGCTGCCACGCGCGCAACTCTGCGGTGAGTTCGGAGGAGTGGGCGAAACGTCGACCTCCTCAAACGCGTCCACCGGCTCGGCGCGGTCCTCCAAGTGGCCTGAACCACCCGGCCTCAGCCCAAAAACCGCGAACCGCGCGTCGCGCGCCTTCGCTCTCTCCAAAAAAGCTCCACCGACCACTCCTGCCAGCCGCCGTCCGCTCGCTTGGCCGTGGATTCCATCAACTTCAAGTCGACAGGCTGCGACAGGCTGCTAGGGACTTTGGTATTAAGGTTGCGTTTCGTACTCACAAGTGATCTATTTCGGCTTTCTCGACGGAAAAAATCACCTGTCCGTTTACCCTTTTCGAATTCATTACCTCATGGCTAAAACCGGGTTGTCATGATCGTTTCCCCTCCTTAAACTCGGTTATCAACCCAGAATGCAGAAAGACAAAAGCTATATGAATACCACAAACATCACACCGCGAACGGTGAGTAAAACCCGCCAAGCACTCTCAATTGCTCTCGCTGCTGGAGCCCTTGGCTCCGGTGGGTTTCATACGTCGGCCCAAGCTGGTACTTGCGCCCAATCGTCGGTCAACTGCGGCAGCTCAACGGTAAACGGCACCGTTTGGCAAATGTTGTATTGCGGCTCAGACACCGTCAAAACTTGCGAAGGCTTGAACTGCGTGACTATGGAAGCACAGTGCGGTTGCTGATGGTCTGACGATTTTGCTTTTTCAAACCAGAGCGGGCGTCGGTCAGTTCGCGGTGGCTCGTCGGGCGCCCGGCTCTTCTGACCTATTGAGTTTCGTGTGCGCGCATCCATCATTTTGAAGATTTTACCCTTTATCTCCGCTTGTCTTGCCTTTGGCATTGGTCTGTCGTCGTGGGCTGCGGAGCCCGACTCGATCCCGAAACCCGGTAAATCTCGGCTGCCAACCACATCCTACTGGTTTGGCTTGAAAACGGTGCCGTTCAACTCCGAGCAGAAAGGGGGCTACCTGATCCAGAAGCTCGCTGGATCGGAGCCGTCCGTCTCCGCCGAACAGGAGAAGAAATTTAAAGCCGAGATCGGCGCAGTAATCGCCACTCTGCGGGCTCCCACCTTCGCGGACTATCGAGCTGCCCAAGCCCGGGGGACAAAGACCCCGCCGCTACTTACCCCATGGGCCCTCGAATCTATCGTGAACGCCAACAAAGCTCTCTCCCTGGTCGAGGCTGGCGCTATTTCCTCTCCTGAAGACGCCTTAGAGCGTTTTTGGCTCAACGCCACCCAACTTGGTCGCGGCCAAGAATGGTTCGTCGGCTACGTGCCGGAGGAGAGTCACTACGTTTTTAAAGTAGCTAAACCTGCCGACAATAGTTGGCTCGATATGCGGGCATACATGGACACTCTCATAAAGGAAAAGGCCGCTGGCCTCGCCGGCTCCCAATCCTTCTTTGATCGCGGGGAAACACTCGCTTCTGTGCAGGTCAGGAAATCCCCAATTCTAGTCGCCACCTTCCGCCTCATGCTGAGCACCAGAACTCACAACCTAGCATACCCGATCATCACCCGCTTCTTTTGGTCGGAAAAATCTCGTTCTTGGGTTTTTCACGACTACTACGAATTGTACGCCGGAAAACGTGTCCGCTTCATTTATTGATATCTGATGGCCTCTCCGAACTTACCCGCGTTCGCCCTATGCCTGTTTTTATTGGTGCTCGGAACCGCCAATACCCGAGCCGGGTTGGAATTTCCTGTTACCGAGAAAAAAGTCCGTCTTAAAGCCGCCGACACTAAATGCGAGTGGCAGTGCGTGTTCACCAACACTGGTAGCACAATCGTCAAAATTATCGACATTCGTACTGATTGCGGATGCACCGTCGCGAGTTCGGAAAAGTCCGAGATTAAGCCAGGCGAGAGCGGCGTCCTTGCTGTGAAGCTCAGTATACAGCGCACCACGCCCACGCTGGTAGAGGAACACACCATTCAGGTTTCGACTGACGACAACAAGGTCCACGCGCTCAAGTTTATCGCGGATATCATCCACCCCGTGGTCGCAACCCCCCGCCTGCTGCTTTGGAAGAGTGGGGATATAGTCGCTAAGCGGATCGAGATTGTGATAGACCGTGAGATCGCTCCCTGTGAACTGACTGGATTCATTGGTAGCGACATTGGACAGTTCGCGATTCAAATCGAACCAGGCAAGACCTCTGGTGTGTATTCCGTGGTTATCGCGCCCCGGCTTGGCGCCAAGGCGGTACGCGTGAAACTGATCCCGACCTTCAGCATCCCGATCCCGACACTGGTATTAGAAAATGTCAGCGTCTTTGCTGTCGTTAGATAGCCTTCGCATTTCTCCCCTCCCAATGCGCCTCAACCTACCCGCCGACCTTTCCCGGCAGATCCTCATTGCCTGCAGTGCCGTCGCTTTCGCTGCTGCGGCTTGGGCTGGTGAAAAACTCGAACTAGTCGGAGTAATGACTCTCAGCGGTGACAACTATCATTTTGTGTTTGCCGATGAGAGCACCGGCTACAGGTCTAGCTGGATTCCTTTAGGCTCGGTCATTGAGGGAAGTTACAGAGTCGCCGTCTACGATCCCAAGTCGGAAACGGCGACCATCGCGAAGGGAGGCGAGACTCGGAAAATTTCTCTGAACAACAGTCGCGTACGCGAAGGAAAACCCAAGACCGTGCATCCGGAACTTATCACCGGCGAAATCATTCTCTCCCAAGGTGCGGTGCAAAATACTCAAGCAATCCTGAAACTGAAGATCGGCGAATCGCAGCGCTTCGACTTGGGCAATGGCAACACGCTTGAGGTGAAGCCCATCATCGACAAAGACGGCAATATTCAGTATAAAAATATCTTCGAGCAGAAGTCCAAAGACGGCGCAGCCGCTCCCTTCCGCGAAAAATTTCCGACTATCACCGCGCTGCCTGGTCGGCCATTCAGCATGAATGTCCGTGACGTGAAGATAGACTTCTTCCCTGACCCATGAGACATGGATTTGGAATCCTCACCTTCACTCTCTATCTGTTGGATGCCCGCCCCAAACTCGAAGTTCCCTGCCCCGTCCAAGCGACGCTGTTCTCTCAGACTCGGCATCTTGCTCTTGTATTTGTCGCCCGTTGCACCGGCTCTGGCTTGGTGGGGCCTCGGGGTCGTTCTGTGGCCCGAGACCTATGAGAGCGCGCCCGCCGTCTCACCCGAATGGCTTCGCCGACAGAATCGGGAAATTATCTGGGCGGACGTGCGCACGAAGGAGGAGTTCGCCCACGCACGACTAGGGGGCTCGGTGTCATTCCGAGACGGCAACTTCGAAGCGCTCCTTGAGCGGATGGCGTCATCCCAATCGGAGACTTATTTGGTAGCGGTTTTCTGCTCCGGCGGCACCTGCGATGCCAGCCGACGCATCGCAGACGCTCTCCGTCGCGCTTCTGGCGAGAGGAACATCTACTGGGTGAAAGGCGGTTGGCCTGCTCTAGACGCGGACGGTAATTTCCCGCTAGAAACCGGTACGCCGCATGAATTCGGCCTCAAATAGGCCGCCGCACTGCGGTTGGCGTTCGCGAACTCTTGAAGCGACGGCGGCATTTGTCATCGGAGGAGTGTTGGTCTTCTCGGCCGCGTCAAAATTGACCTCCCCAATTGAGTTCCGCGACGAGCTTCATAGTTACGGGTTGCTTGATGTTCGCGCCTCGATGTTCGCTGCCCTCTATCTCATTCTTTTGGAACTGGGGATGGGACTTAGCTTCTGGCGGAAGGCTTCGCGTGGCGTTTCCTTTGTGGCCGCTGCGCTGCTTTTCTCCGTTTTTCTTTGCGCCTTGGCATACAAACGTAGCTTAGGGGATACGAATCATTGCGGTTGCTTCGGCAGCTCGACGCCGGGCACGCTCGCTCAGATGGTCTGGCTCGACACCGTTCTGCTCGCTGTGTGTGTTCTCGGAGCCGTCCTCTCGCTACGCCGAGATTTCGGTCGTTCACTCGAATAGATACCTCTCGATTTTCGCCCGCGTCAATTTACTTCATGTCAACCACCGCACTGCGAACAGCACCACAGACGACTATGGCCGAGCCGCTTAGTGGTGAGGACACGCCACAGGTTCCACTCTCGCGGTCGCCCCGGATTCCCGTGCTCTATTTCGTCCGTGCTGGGCGGCCCGGAGGCGCCGCCCCCGATTTGGCTCTGGCCTATGGCCTCAAAGCCGTCGCGCCGGAGATCGACCTTCAGTGGGCATCATACGGTAGCGGTCTCACTCAGCTGCAAACCACCGGCCTGCCCGTGATCGTTCTCGCGCTCCCCGAAGAGAATTCATACGCCGCCACACTAGCCGAAGCGATTAAGGCAATCCACACATTCCAGCCGGCGGTGGTCGTGAGCCACGACGAGTTTGCGGCGCTCGTGGCGGCCAAACTGCTCGGCGTCCCGGCGGTTTATCTAAGCCTTTGGCTTCCCCAGGCCGGAAGCCTCGCTGCCGAATCTCTTGCACATGCCGACGCGGTTTTCATATTCGCCGCTCCCGGCCTTTTTATTGCACCCCACACGCTACGTCTCGCTCCGGAATTTGTCGGCCAAGTGGTTCACCCGAGGGATGTCACGCGCCGAGATCGTCCTGCATTTCGGTGCGAGTTGGGTTTGGCGGATGACGCGCTCCTGATCGTGGTGGCGCCGAGCGAGCATTCCCCGGAAGAAACGGCGCCGATTGCCGACAAGGTGCTCGCCGCGTTTGCCGCCTGCTCCGTCGCCAAAAAGCGCCTCATCTGGCATTCCCGGTGCGATCATGCGCGACTTCTCTCTTGCACCGAGAAAATCGCCGGCGTTGAGGTGACTCCGTCTGAAGTCATTGCTTCTCGGGTGCTCGCTGCGGCAGACGTTATCATTGTCAAAGACGACTATGGTTGGGCGCTCGAGGCCGCAGCCTTGGGCGTACCTTCGGTTTCGCTTTCGTTTGGCGCTAGACCGATCGACGAATTCTTTCTTGCGCGCCTATCGTCGAACATCGCGCTGATTGCAAGTGCAACCGATCCGGACACCTTGCAGCGTGCCCTGATGGATTCGCTAGGGGAGAGTTTGGAGGGGCCGCTGGGGCCTACTGAAATTCACGATGGCCGAGAGGCCGCCAGAGCCCTGGCCGAAAAAATCCGCCAATTCGCACGCCAGTCGTCAGGTGGTGCGGCTACTGCCGGGACCTGAAGTATCACTTTACCCGCATGATCTCCTTTTGCACGACTTCGTACAACCGGCTCCATCAGCTTCAAGTTACTTGGGATGCTAACTTGGAGGCGATCCTCCGTTTCCCTCAAAGCCAGTGGGTCGTCGTGGATTTCGGCTCGGTCGACGGCACCGACGAGTTCCTTCGTGCCAAGTTGGGAATGATGCCTCCCCGTGTGATTTGGGGCCGTGCCTTAGATCGGTTTGAATGGACTCTTCCCCGAGCTAAAAACGTTGCGCACGCCGCCGCCGCCGGCGATGTGTTGTACAGCCTAGACTGCGACAACTTCATCGCGGATTCAGTCGCCGTTGTGGAGCACTATTTTTCGCAGGGCTGCCGGCTGTTGCACCATTGGAGCGGAGTACACGGGGATGGCACAAGCGGACGCATTGCCGTGAGTCGACCGATCTTCGAGCATTTGGGAGGTTACGATGAGTCGTTCTATCCTATGGGTTACCAAGATCTCGACCTACTGGAACGGGCTTCCCACCTGAACATACCTGTATTACGCTGTCGACCATTGCAGCGTTGTGCGGTGAAAAACTCTAAAGATGAGAGCGTGCTTCATTGTCGCACCGATGGGCTAACCTGGGTGGACTACGATCGACTCAATCGCCAAATTTCCCGACAGAATATCGCAGCCGGCCGGCTGAGGGCCAATACTGTCCCCTCGTCCTCGCCACCCCGCTTCGAGTTCAAGCAGGGAACCGGACCAGGTTGAATACCCGTCGGCGACCAACCGCGCTGCGGCGCGACCTCTCAGGAAAGCAACTTGTTATTTTCACAGCTTGCGCGACATGAATACGAAAAACACGATTTCCAACCCTTGCGTCATAACGTCCGATTTGAAGTTACTTGAGAGCCCATGTCTCTTCGTCGTAGGGGCGTCTCGTCATCATGAAAAAAACTATCTTGTTCTTCTCCCGCGGTCGCGGACATGGCCATGCGCTGCCCGACTTGGCGATCACGCAGCATATTCTTGCTTCGGCGGCGTCCATCGAAGTGCAACTCGCTTCGTATGCCACCGGAGCGACAACGATCAGGGCGGCGGGCCATCCGGTCATTGATCTTGGACTGCCAGAGGAAAATCCCTTTCTCGCGACGTTACACGCGTGTGCGGAAACGATCGAGCGCTTGCGCCCCAATCTCGTGGTCGCCCACGAGGAGTTCGCCGCTCTGTCCGCAGCGCGTTTCCACCGCACGCCTACTATCTTTATCAGCGCATGGCTGCCGCCGAAGGGAAGCCTCCAGGCGGAGACGCTAGAGTCGGCCACCAAGATCATCGTGCTCGGCCACGCAGGAGTGTTTCCAGTGCCAGACCGCGTTTGCGCTCCGGTAATCTACACAGGCCCCGTGGTCCGGTCGATGGCTCATACCTCGCTAAATCGAGCGCAATTGCGAATGGAGCTAAGGTGGGCGGCTGAGGATTTCTGCATCGTGGGGGTGCCCGGGGGCGCCGCGGGCGAGACCCAGGTTGCATTGGCAGACGTCGTGGTCTCGGCATTCCTCCAGTTGCCCATGACCGGTAAACGACTGGTTTGGTTGGCGTCTAGGGACACCGACCGTATGCGCGACCGGCTCATTGGCTTGAAAGGAGTCTCCGTCCTTCCCTTCCAGCATCCTGTCGAGCGCTTGCTGGCAGCGGCCGATCTCATCATTACCCGTGGCACGCGCGGCATCACGCACGATGCAGCTTCGGTCGGAGTGCCATCGCTTTCCCTCTCCTCCCACGACAATCTTATTGACGATATCCTCGTTCCGCGAATCCGGACGAATTTGGCACTTTCGGCCCCGGCCACGGACGCCCCGACGCTCGCCGCTTACTTGGAAAGAATCCGCGCGCGCCTAGGAAACACGGCGCGGAAACCGATCCCGGAGAGCGGGGCGGCGTGCAAGGCTGCTACCGAAATCGTGCGAAGCCTTTTCATCGTCTAGCCTGCGCTACCTGCTGCAAACGAGCGAATCGGGTATCGAGACCGCGCTACGTCCGCTCCGTTCTGTCAGCGATGGATCAGCGCCAGGGAATTGATAGTCGGATCGAAAATCACCCGGCCTGCGCCCACGCCCGAGGCGAAGAGTCCCCTCACCACGGTATCCTGCAATTGTCGCTCAATCGTCTGCCGGAGCGGACGGGCACCGAGTTGCGGATGAAATCCCTCGCGAATCAGGAACTCCAACGCTTCGCGCGAAACCTCCAGATCGAAACCGACCGACTTTAGCCGCGCGACTTCGTTGGCCAGATGCAGCCCGGCGATTTCGCGCTGCACATCAGGCGTCAGCCGGGCGAACACCAGTTGGTCCGGCACACGCGCGAGAATCTCTGGACGCAAGGCCTCGGCCACGCGGCGCAGGACGGCCTGCTCGATGCTCGCCATGCTGGATCGGGCCATCCGCATGGCCTCGGACGCGCCGATGTTCGAGGTGAACGCGACGTAGTCGTCTTTCAATGACACGACCTCGCCGGTCGCCAGGGTGATGTGTCCGGGCTCCAGCAGCTGGATGAACAGGTCCAACACTTTTGGGTGCGCCTTTTCCAGTTCATCGAAGAGCCAGACGCGCGGCGAAACACCGGTGGCCGCGCGCCCAATGCCACCCGAGTCCGACGCATCGGCTCCGAGTAATCGCTCCACCGCGTCGGTCCGCTGATACTCTGAGAGATCGAATCTCCGCGCGCGGTCTTCGCCGAAAAGATATCGGGCGGCCAGAAGCACGAGTTCGGTCTTGCCCGTGCCGGTGGGGCCGACCGCGAGGAACACTCCGCGCGGACGGTCGGGACGCGCCAAGCCCAACTCGCCCCGGGTGAAGACCGCCGCGGCACGCGCGATGACGTGATCCTGTCCGCGCAGCTGCGTGCGCAGGTGGGCTTCGAGGCCTTGCAGGTGGGCGATACGCGCGGCGTCAGCCATGGGCCTTGGCGATTCGGGCCAGCCTGATCTTCGAGAGGCCGCGGGGCTTGTTCGGAAAATCCGTCAGGAATTTTTCCACGGCGGGTGCCAGCTTCTTCCCGTCGGGCGCGGCGCGCAGAATGGCCCGCACCACATAGGCGCGGGTGGCGATGATTTTTGCCTTGGCGAGGTGCACCACGACGCCGTCGAGTTTTTTCACGTCGTCCTTGGGCAAATCGACCGTCGGATGCCCGCTGACGTTGTCGTCATTCGGCACGGTCGCACCGAGCGCGTTTTCTCCGGCC
>CAJAYO010000804.1 GCA_903948415.1 uncultured Opitutia bacterium
GCTCGGGCCGTAGATGTCGCAATCCATGAGGCCGACGCGGCCAGGGCGCCCTTGCGCGGTGAGGACTTGGGCTAGGGCGCAGGCGAGATTGACGGCAAATGTGCTTTTGCCGACGCCGCCTTTGCCTGAGGCGATGGCGACGGAGTATTTTGCGGTCTTGGGCGTGGCGCTGGCACCGGGGAGATTACCGGCACTGTTGGCGGTTGCGGCCGGGCGGGCGGCTTGGACTGAGATATCAATGATGACTTCGCTCACGCCGGGGATGGCGCGGAGACATTTTTCGACCTCCGATTTTAGATGGAGTGGGATCTTGGGATCGCTGGTGGTCAGGCCGAGGGCCACTTTGGCGACGCCGTCGACCAACGCCGCGGACCGCACGAGGCCAAACGAAACGATATCACGGCTGAAGCCGGGGTATTTTACCTGTTGCAGGTGGACTTTGATTTCTTCGGTGGTCACGGCGGTTCGAATGTTTAGTAAATTAGAGTTGTTATGACGGCGCGGCGCGCAAATAGAAATCCCCTTCATCGCGCATCAACCTTCTCCACCATGCAATCTTTCATCCGTTTAACTTTGGTATTAATCACCGCTGCGAGTTTCTCCCTGCGGGCCCAACCCGTGCGAGACATCGGTAAAATCGAAGTCATCGCCGAAAACAAAACCCTGCCCATCCGCGTCTCGGCCAACACGCCCGAGCTCAACGCCCTCGCGCTTCAAGCTTTCGGGACGCATGGGCGCTATCGGCTGGTCGCGAGTGGTTTTGCTTTCGACATCAAGTTTTCCGCGGTGACGCCCACGCAGGTGCGCGTCGATATCACCAAAACGCCTAGCGGCACCCCCGTCGCTTCGGAAGTGGTCACGGGCTCCAGCGCGCGCAATGCCTTACTGAAAGCGGCGGACGTCGCCGTCGTCAAAACCAACGGCCTCGGGCTGCGCGGTTACTTCGCCGCGAAACTCGCTTTCATCAACGAGCGCACCGGCAAAAAAGAAATTTACACCGGGGATGTGATGTTCGGCGAAGTGAAGCAGATCACTCGCGACAATTCGATCGCGCTCAATCCCCGCTGGGCACCGGACGGCTCGCGGCTGATCTATACCAGTTTTTATAAGTCCGGGTTTCCTGATATTTTCACCATCGATCTCGGCAGCTATCAGCGTTCCACGTTCGTGAGCTTCAAGGGCACGAACAGCGGCGCCCGTTTCAGTCCCAACGGCTCGCAAGTCGCGATGATTCTCAGCGGTGAAGGCACGCCAGAAATCTACGTCAGCAATGCCCAAGGCCGCGCCGTCGCGCGCAAAACTCGCTCCGACGCCGTGAAATCTTCGCCGACCTTTTCGCCCGACGGATCGCGCCTCGTTTTCGCCAGCGAGCCCGGTCCGCAACTTTACACGATGCCCGTGAGCGGCGGCGCCCCGACGCGTCTCACCTCGGGCATCAGTGGTTATTGCGCCGAGCCAGATTGGAGCCGCACCAACCCTAACAAGATCGCGTTCACCATTCGAGTGGGCCGCAATTTCCAGATCGCGGTCTATGATTTTTCGAAACGCGCCAGCGAGCAGGTTTCCAAGGCGCCGTTTGATGGTGTGGAACCGAGCTGGTTGCCGGATGGACGCCACGTGGTGTACACCGCGCGCACCTCGACCACGAGCGTGATCAGCATTCTCGATACGGAGACCGGCAAGAGCACGCCGATCAGCCCGAAGAGTTTAGGTTCCAC
>CAJAYO010000805.1 GCA_903948415.1 uncultured Opitutia bacterium
AATCCTCCCTCCAATCCCGAGCTCCTCGCCTGGCTCACCCAAGAGTTCGTCCAGAGCGGCTTCAACGTCCGCCACCTCCAGCGCACCATCGTGCAGTCGCGCACCTACCAACTCTCCCTCGCCACCCACAAGTGGAACGCCGACGACCGCACCAACTATTCCCACGCCATGGCCCGCCGGCTCCCCGCCGAGGTCCTCTTCGACGCCGTCCTCCGCGTCACCGGCTCCGTCCCGAATTTCCCCGGCGTGAAAGCCGGCACGCGCGCCGCCCAACTCCCCGACTCCGCCATCGATGTCCCCAGCGGTTTCCTCGCCAGCCTCGGCCGCCCCGTCCGCGAATCCGCCTGCGAATGCGAACGCAGCGGCGACCTCGGCCTCGGTTCCATTATGGCCCTCCTCGCCGGCCCGGCCGTTTCCAGCGCCATCAACGACCCGAAAAACGAACTCGCCCGCCTCGCCACCACCGCCACCGACGACCGCACCCTCGTCGACGAAATTTTCCTCCGCACCCTCAACCGCCACGCCACGCCCAAGGAAACCGACTCCACGCTCGCCTCCTGGCAGACCATCCGCAGCCAGGACACCCAACTCGCCGCCGCCCTCGCCGAACGCGAAGCCTGGTGGGCCCCCCTCTATGCCCAGAAACAGAAAGAGCGCGAGCAGGCCATCGCCACCGCGACCGCCGCCGTCGCCGCCCGCTCTGTCGAGATCGCCCCGCAGGCCGCCGCCGCCGCGCAAAAACGGGACGAAAAAATCGCCGCCGCAACCGCCACCCTCGCCGCCTCCGAATCCGCCCTCGCCGCCCAACTCCCCGCGTGGGAGACCGCGCTCGACCCCGCCCGCCTCGGCACCGCCTGGGTCCCGCTCGAAGTCACCAAGGCCACCGCCAACAACCTCAACAAACTCACCAAGCTCCCCGACGGCTCCTACCTCGCCTCCGGCCCCGCCGCCAACTTCGTCAGCTACGATGTCGCCGCCGAAACCAAACTCACCGGCATCACCGGCATTTTGCTCGAAGTCCTCCCCCACGAAAGCCTGCCCGCCTTCGGGCCCGGCCGCGCCGCCGGCAATTTCGTCCTCACCGAATTCTCGCTCAAATGGTCCGAAAAAGGCGGCAAGCGCACCGCCGTCGAAGCCCCCTTCCCGGACGCCCGCGCCGATTTCTCCCAGGCCAAATTCGACGTCAAAACCGCCATCGACGGCAAGGCCGACGGCGCCCGCGACGGCTGGGGCATTTCGAAAAAATACGGCGAACCGCACTACGCCCGCTTCGCCCTCGCCGCCCCCATCGGCAGCGCCGACGGCGCCACGCTGAATTTCCTCTTCCAACAACAATTCCGCGAAAATTTCTCCATCGGCCGCTTCCGCCTCTGGGCCACCACCGCCGCCGCTCCCCTCGAGCTCGGTCTCCCCGCCGACGTCATCGCCGCCCTGCAAATCCCCGCCGCCGAGCGCACCCCCGCCCACCACGCCACGCTCGCCGCGTATCACCGCTCCACCGACGCCGGCCTCCTCAAACAGCAGCAGGCCCTCTTCACCGCCCGGCTCCCCGTTCCCGAAGACGCCAAACTCCGCGACCTCAAAGCCGCCCTCGCCGCCGCCGAGCAACCCGTCGCCCTCGACCCCAAACTCGCCCAACTCCGCGCCGACGCCGCGCTCAGCACCACCCAGCTCGCCAACCAACGCCTCACCGGCGCCCAAGACCTCGCCTGGGCCATCATCAACAACCCCGCCTTCCTCTTTAACCGCTAAGTCCAAATGACGTTCCAGCGTTAGTCTCCTCCGGGGTAGGAGACCTGCTTGCAGGCGATTCAGAACTCCTTCGTCTCCCTCTCCCCCTCTTCCCCTCTTCCGTTCCCCAACCCCTTTCCCCCCATGATCCGACTCCCCGGTGGTTTCAATTCCGACCTCTGCGACACCCACGCCAAGCTCACGCGCCGCGACCTCCTGCGGCTCGGCGGCTCCAGCATCCTCGGCCTCTCCCTCGGCCAGATGCTCAAGCTCAACGCCAGCGCCGCCGCCGCCCCCGTCACCGCCTCCGCCACCGCCTCCGCCACCCGCGGCGGCCCCGGCTGGGGCAAAGCCAAGAGCGTCATTATGGTTTACCTCCAGGGCGGCCCCTCGCACCTCGACCTCTGGGATCCCAAGGAAAACGTCCCCGACAAAATCCGCAGCGCGTTCAAGCCCATCCCGACGAAAATCCCCGGTACCAACTTCACCGAAATCATCCCGCAAATGGCGAAGGTGAACGACAAGTTCACCATGATCCGCTCGATGAGCTACACCCCCAACGGGCTCTTCAACCACACCGCCGCGATCTACCAGATCATGACCGGCTACACGACCGACAAGGTCAGCCCCTCCGGCCAGCTCGAGCCGCCCAACGCGAAAGATTTCCCCAACTTCGGCTCCAATATCGTGCGACTCAAACCCGTCGATACGCCGATGCTCCCGTTCGTCACGCTCCCGCGCCCGCTCCAGGAATCCAACGTCATCGGCAAGGGCGGCACCGCCGGCTTCCTCGGCAAAGCCTTCGACCCCTACACCCTCTACCC
>CAJAYO010000806.1 GCA_903948415.1 uncultured Opitutia bacterium
CGCCGCCGACGCCCGCACCGGCGGCCCCCGCGGCGCCCATCCGTCCGCCCAGGCCCGATACGCCCGGCGCCCACCGCGGCAGCGGCGGCCGCGGGGCTAGATTTTCAAAAACCAGCGCTGCCGATACATCCCATAGAGCAGCGCCCACATCACGGCCAGCGTCGCGCCCCCGAGGACCAGCGGCT
Organism: uncultured Opitutia bacterium; assembly: GCA_903948415.1. Taxonomy (GTDB): domain Bacteria; phylum Verrucomicrobiota; class Verrucomicrobiia; order Opitutales; family Opitutaceae; genus GAS368. The sequence continues at coordinate 186 of CAJAYO010000806.1, forward strand.
CATAGGCCGCTCCCCCGCTGCGAAAAATCTCCGCCCCCAAATGCGTGGTCAGCGCCTTGCGGATGAAGTCCACAAACAGGTGCGCGATCAAATACGCCGCGATGGAGTTGGCGCCGATCACGATCAAGGGAAACGCCCACCGTCCGCGCCGGGCCACGTCGACCCCCGCGTAAAAACCCGCGAGCAGCAGGCAGCACCACCCGCCGCTGAACAGCACCCAACTCGGCGTCCAAATGCGCTTCACCACCGGACACACTCCGAGCCAGCCCAGCAGCGCGCCCGCCGCCAGCCCGCTCACGCCCGCGACCACGAACCACCGGATCTTTTCCCGCGGCGCCCGTTCGCCGCGGAGCACGTTGCCCGCGAGCAGCCCCAGAATCATCGTCGCCAGCGTCGGCACGAAACTCAGCGTCGCGTAGCCGCCGCTGTGAAAAAGAAACGGTTTCTCGCGCGGAAAAAGATTGAGCCACCACGACTCAAAGCCCGCCGCGAGGTTCGTATTCTTCTGCCAATGCGCCGCAAACCCCGAGAGCCCGTTCGTTTCCAGCCAGCTTTGCGCCACACCCACCTTCGCGTAGTCGAAACCGGCCGCCGGAAGCGGGTAGAGTGCAAAGGCCGCCCACACGCCCACCACGATCAGTACGAACGCCGCCCATTGCTCGCGCACCGGCCGGAGCCCGAGCGCGAAAAGAAAACCATAGCCCAGACCGATCTGCGTGAGCGTGTCCTCAAACGTCCAGTTCGTCAGCGTCCGCCCGGTCGACCGCAGAAACACCCCGAGCAAAATCAAGATCGCTGCGCGCCAGACCGCGTGCCCGATCATCGTGCCGGTCGCTTGCCCCCGGGCCCGCCGGCTCGCGATCGAATACGGCAGCGCCACGCCGACCAGAAACGAGAACGACGGCTGGATGAGATCGTGCAACGAGCACCCGACCCATTCGACGTGCGACTGCTGCGACGCGAAAAAACTCCAGACCCCGCTGTCGGGCAGCGCCTGCGCCACGCGCTTGAGCCGCAGCACCTCCGCCATCATAAGCAACATCACGAAACCGCGGTAGGCATCGAGCGAAGCGAGGCGGGCGGGAGGACCGACCGGCGAAACACCGACAGGGGTCGCAGACGAAGGGGTGGTCATGCGCCGCAGTTGTCGCGCGTCCCCGGTCCCGATGCAAAGGCGAATCGCGGCCCCACGGAGGGGCGCTTTTCCCAGCGCCCACCGCGGCGAGTTCGCCCCTCCTCCCGGCGGTTGAAAACCCGCCGCTCCCGGCGAGACCGCGCCCGCCGTCCACGCCACACTTGCAATCCCCGCCGCGCGGCGCATGTTCCCCCTCCCGTTCTTTGATTGGTCAGCACTCGGTTCGTCTCGAATCGCAGATTTCAAATCTGCCCTCCCCTTTCGGGGGTGTTCTGGATTCTACCCTTGGTTGGAGTGCGCCGCTGCCTGTCGAGAGTTGTGGGTCTCTCGTTAAATCCCCTGCAAAAAAAACAATAGGCAACACTGAAGAAATGCCCTTGGCAGCCTAATCGGCAGCCACGTTTGCCCGGCGACACCTGCTAGCCGGAACGAACGTCGACAGCAGGCATAGCGCGCGGAGCCGTCCGCGGACGGCGCGCTGTATCTTCATCCGGGGACTGGCCTGCACCTGAGCGCGTGTGATCGCTTGGTGACGGCGAGATTAATATCACGCTATACACGTAGATGCGGTGCGCAAAGGTCAGGGGCACGTGGGTTCAACTCCCACCACCTCCACCAATCAAAGTCCCTGTATTACAAGGAGATAGCCAATCCTTGTGATACAGGGATATTTTATGTCTCGATTTTGTATTCGAAATAGTGCCTATCTTGGGCATGGAGCAGCAACCCAAGGC
>CAJAYO010000807.1 GCA_903948415.1 uncultured Opitutia bacterium
GCACGAAACTCGTCCAGCAGCCGGCCGCGGCCGCGGCGGCGATGATGCGATCATGAACCGTGTGTCGCCTGCGCCCGAAACTCGTCATTCGAAAATGCAGCGGCAGCGCGACGACCGGTGGGTGGCCCGGAAGAATGTTCGTGAGCGGTTGCCGGCGGTCGGAGTTCCGGAAAGTGACGTGCGCCGGGCAAGCAGGCGGGCGATTTTTCCGTGGTCTGCCCGCCTGGGGAAAATCCTCCCTCTGCCGATGGAGACCGACCCGGATTCGGCGCAATCCGGTTTGGTCCACGACCTGGCCAACGGCACGTCCGGCGATGAAATCGACGACGCGTTGGCCGACGACCACAACCATCCGGCGCGTCGAACCGGGTTGCGCCGGATATTCGGGGTGTAACTGAAAATGAAGCCAGTGCTTGAAGCGGCTTGGGCAGTCCAGCCCAGGGGTTCGCCAGCGAGCGGGCTGGAAAGCCCGTGCCACGCCCGGCGCGAGCCGCAGACTTCACGTCCAGTGACCCCCGTTGTCGCGGACGATACCGGCTCCCAGACGGGATGAGCCGTCAGTCCGAGCGGGCGGGAGCAGGGGTGGGGGCCGGCGATTCGGGAGCGCCGACGGCCGCCGGACGGGCAGACCGTGGGCGGCGCACGGGCGAAGGCGCGGTGTCAGCCCTCGGATGGCAAAGTTTCCGATCTCCGTCGGATCTGGTCGGCCGCTTGAAGCTCGGCCCCAAAATCCTCATTTTCGTGGCCGGGTGAATTGCCGCGTTTTGCGCGCTTTTCGTTGGATGGCGCACTTTATTCTGTCGCCGGTGCCGACCGGGCGGAGGCCCAGGTGATGGCGCAAAACCGCCGGCGGTTTGAAGGCCGGTTGAACGCGCGGGTCGGCCGCCTTCCGCAAGCCAGCGTGGAGGAAGCCTACTGTACCGACGCGATGACCGCGAGCGATGTTGCGCGGTCGGGGCAAAGGGGTTTCTCGCGAAAGCGTTTCGGCGGGAGAACAGATCACCGTGCTGGAGCGGGTGCCGCGGCGGGGGCCGACCGGGGAGTAGCCGCGCCTTCGGCGCGAAAGCGCCGCCGGGAGGCAGGTCATACGAGTTATTAGACGCTCGCCCACTTGGGGCGAATCGCGCCCTCGGCCTTGTTTCGATCCACCGTTGCGCCTAGCCTGCGTCCGTCAGCAACCCAACCCCCAAAAGGAGCATCTATGAGCGTGATCAAACTTCATCTCCAAGACGAAGAGTTCGAAGCGGTGCAGCGCTACGCCGAAGCCATCGGGGTCAGAACCGAAGACGTCGCCTACGCCGCGCTCCACCGCCTGATGATGCAAACGAAGACGGACGAACCGACCATCACCCAAGACATCGTCGAGGCCCGCGACTGGCGGCGGAACAACCTGCCGATCTGGAGCGACTCCGCCCGGTCGGTGCATGCCTACGAGGGCAAGGGCGAAGATCCGTCTGCGCCCAGCGACTGGCGGAAATAGGCTTCCGCCGTATCCGGAGAAGCCCGTCTGCCGCCGGGTGACGGGAGGCCTAGGGGGGTGTGCGCGCAGCCGAGGAGCGGGCCGTCATCCGGTCGAAGCGTTTTCTCGGATACACAGAACGGGTCGCGACGGTCGGGTCAGACGCGGCTGTGGTTGGGCAGGGGCAGGCCGAGGGTTTCCTCCCAAAAATAGCGGAAGGCCGGGATGCGGGTGCGCAGGTCGGTGGCGTGGTCGGCGCGGAGCAGGAGAAATGGGATCTCCGTCTCGGTGACGAGCGTCGCGCCGGGGGTGCAGAGGATCGGCGCGCTGTGGGCGGCGATGGTCTCGGTGCGGCCGTCGCGTTTGAGGATGAGGTCCTGCCCGAGCGGGAGGATGAGGCTGTCGGGATCGCACAGGTGCCTGAGCGGGCGCGGGCCGGTGCGGGCGGGCAGATGCTCCAGCGTGACCACGTTGGCCAATTCGCGCAGGACCGGCTGCTGGAGGGGCCGCAGGTAGCGGAGCGTCTGCAACAGCTCCCGGTGCTGCCAGATTTTCTTGATGCTGCTTTCGAGGTTTTGGTGGGCGATGTAGTCGCGGAAGGCGGACTCGGCGATCGCCGTGACGATGACCGGGCTGACGGCCACGACCGAGGCATTGCGCAGCCCCTGGCCGCTGATAACGGACATTTCCCCGATGATTTCGCCGGCCTCCATCTGGGCGAGCACGTGGCGGCGGTCGCCGTCGTGGTGGATGACCTGCGCGTAGCCGGTGATGATGATGTAGACGCATCCGTCGGATTTGGCCCCTTCGCGGATGATGATGTCGCCGGCATTGTAGCTGAGCGCGCGCTGGTTCGACAGCAGGTGCGAAATCCAGGCGGTGGGCAGGCCTTTGAAGTAATCGAGCAGAAATTCGATGGTATGGGTGAGGTTGTAGTCGGTCTCGCCCCGCAGCACCGTGTAACGTTTGCCCGAAGTGGCGGTGGTGAAGTGCGACTGGAACCGCTCGGGCAGGCGGTCCAGGTGGAGGAACACCACGCGTTCGGCGGGCGACAGGAGGGCGTCGGCCGGGTCGCCGTGGATCTGCCCCTCGCCGCCATCGGCGAGCAGGAGGTGGGTGGGGCTGGTGTAGATGCTGGCGACCTGTTGGTAGCGTTCCTGGTTGATCACGCCCGTCTGTTGCATGCGCTTGAGATCGGCGAGCGACTGGGTGTCGCCGGAGAACAGGACGGAATACGTGACGCCCGAATGGTGGACCGCGAAGCGGGCGCCGATGGTCGGAATGGAGTGGCTGGAATAGAACGGCGTGATGCGCAGGCCGAAATGGTTGGTCTCCTCGCCGGGCGTGAGCTCCACCAAGACGAAATAGTCCCGGAGGCTTTCCTCGGAGCGGTCGAGGGTGAGGGCGAGCTTCCGCAGCATCATGCGGTAGATGAGCGGGGTGGTGAGGACGTGGATGCGGCGGTGGTATTGGAGGAGCGAGACGAGGTTGCAGTGGTCGTCGTGGATGTGGCTGAGGAACAGGCCGTGGATCTGGTTGCGCGCGATGCCGCGGGCGCGGAGGTGGGACGTCAGGTAGGGGATGGCGTCGATCAGCAGGTAGTTGCCGTTGTAGCACAGGGCCATGCCGGAGGAGGCCTGGAGGGCGCTGAAGCCGGTCGACCCGCCGATGATTTCCACGCCGAGCTTGACCAGGGTGGTCGGGGTCAGGTCGGGGCTGACGGGATAGGGCGGCACCTGCTCGTAGTCAAAGTGGAGGTCGATTTCGGCGGTTTCGCCGGCGGCGGTGAGGGCGAAGACGTTGGGGCGCACGCGGCGGAGGGTGCCCCAACCCAGGTCGACCGAGCCTTCGTCGAGGGGATGGGTGACGATCAGGTCGTCGAGGGAAAGGGGTTTCCCGCCCTTGTCCTTCAGGTGAAACCAGCGCATTTCGCGGGCGAGGCTGTTGGCTTCGGACTCAGGAAGGTTCCATGCCTGCATCTGCTCGGTGTCGGGGCCGAAAAGCGTGAGAGCGAGCAGTTCGCGCGCGGCGGTGACGCGCCGGGTGCTGCCGGCGAGGTGCAACGGGCGCAGTTCGCCCGGTTTGCAGCCGACGAAGAGATGATGGTAGAGGGGGAACTCGATGGCGACCTGGGACTCGCCGTGGTTCACAGGTTTGTCGGGCAGAAGAATGCAATCCGGCGGACGGAGGCCTTTTTGCAGGAGGACCTTGATGATTTCCGGCGGACAGCCCGCGAGTAGAGTGTGTTCGCCCGCCGTGAGGTAGATGCTCCCGGGGAAGATGGGCTTCAGATCCATCGCGGAGTGTGCGGGGCGGGGTGACGTCCGGCCAAGGCTGAAATGCTGCGCTCGCCGGGCGCAGGGCGGCGACGCGCGGCTGACACCGCCAGGAACGGGTGCCGAGCCAGGCGCGGGACTGGGGCGACGGTCAGACGATTTCTGTGACGCTGACCTCGGTCCGACGGCCGTTGATCGTGATCGCGTAGCGTGTCGAGAGGCCGGTCGGCGCGGCGGCGGGCGCCGGGGCGGGGCCCGGGGGTGGAGCCAGGGTCGCCGCAGGCGCCGGGGCGGGGGCGGGCCTTTGGTAGAGGTGGGCGAACTCGACGGGGAACATGGCGTGGAGCACGCAGGCCTCGTCGTTGGTCGGGAGGTTTTTTGCGGCGAGTTCTTCGCGCAGTTTTCCCAGGCGCGGAGCGAGCGCGTCGGCGGGGCGGCCTTCGATCGGTTTTTGGCCGGTTTTCTCGATGACGAGTTTGAGGAAGTCGGGATCGACGGGCCCGGGGGTGCGGCCGAATTTGCCGAGGGCGATGTCGGAGATGGACTGGGCGACGTTGACCCAGCGGCCGAACTTCACGTTGAGCATCGCCTGCGTGCCGACGATCTGGGAGGTGGGGGTGACGAGCGGGATGTACCCGAGGCACTTCCGCACATGGGGGATCTCGAGCATGACCTGCTGGAACTTGTCGGACATGCCCTGCTCTTTGAGCTGGTTGCGGAAATTCGAAAGCATGCCGCCGGGGACCTGGTAAACGAGCGTGTCGGTGTCGACGCGTTCGTTGGCGGGCGAGGTGAATTTCTCCAGCTCCTTGTACACGCCGGTGAAGTATTCGCGGAGTTCCTGCAGTTTGGCCGGATCGAAGTCCGGGCGGCGCGGGTGGCCTGCGAGCAGGGCGAGCATGCGCAGGGTGTCGGGTTGGGACGTGCCGTTGGCGAAGGGGACGATGGAGGTCTCGACGGTATCGACGTCGGCGTCGATGGCGGCGAGGTAGGCGGCGGCGCCGAGGCCGGCGGTGTCGTGGGTATGGAGGATGATCGGGAGGCCGACGCGACGCTTGAGTTCCTTGACGAGGTCGAAGGCGATGCGCGGGGCGATCACGCCGGACATGTCTTTGATGCCGATGGAGTGGCAGCCCATTTTCTCCAGTTCGACGCCCATCGCGACGAAGGCGGCGACGGTGTGGACGGGGCTGGTGGTGTAGCAGATTTCGCCGCGGGCATGTTTGCCGCAGTCGCGCACGGTCTTGATCGCGGTGGCCAGATTGCGGGTGTCGTTGAGGGCGTCGAAAATGCGAAAGATGTCCTGGCCGGCGGCGGCGTTGGCGCGGACGAAGGCTTCGACGACGTCGTCGGGGAAGCTCGTGTATTGGACGATGTTTTGGCCGCGCAGCAGCATGATCTGCGGGGTGTTGGGCGCGGCTTTTTTCAACGCGCGCAGGCGGTCGAAGGGATTCTCGTTCAGGAAACGCAGGCACGAGTCGATGGTGGCGCCGCCCCAGGTTTCGAGGCCGGCGAAGCCCATGCGGTCGAGAATCGGCGCAGCCGGCAGCATCTGCGCCGTGGTCATGCGGGTGGCGGCGAGGGATTGGTGGCCGTCACGGAGGACGGTGTTGTTGAAGGCGACTTGGGACATGGGAGCGGTGGACGGGCGGAGTTGCGGGCGGGGGGCGGCTATTCGAGTTCGCGGAGGAGGGCGACGTCGGTGGCGTCGTAGAAGCGGACGCCGCCGCAGTCGGTGGCGAGACGGAGGCGGCCGGCGTCGTCGATGCCCTGGAAGCGGCCGGTAAAGGACGGGCGGTCGCCGTTGAGCGTGACGGCCACGGGGCGGGGCTCGGACCACGTGCGGTTGAGCGCGGCGGCGATGGGCCCGAAACCGTCGGCGAGCAGTGCGGTGTGGGTGCGGGCGAGGGCGCGGAGGATATGGCCGGCGACGCCGTCGACCGTGAAGTCGCCGGCGACGAGGTCGGCGAGGCGCGCGGTGGGGGTCGTCAGCGAGGGATCGGCGACGGCGGGGTGGTTGAAAATATTGAGGCCGAGGCCGACGACAGCGGTGGTGTCGGTGAAGCGCTCGACGAGGAGCCCGGCGAGTTTGCGGCGGCCGGTCATGAGGTCGTTGGGCCAGCGCAGCCGAAGATCGGATACGCCGAGTTCGGCGAGGGCGGTGAGCACGGCGTGGCCGGCGGCGAGCGGGAGAATCGTCCAGCGAGCGCGCGGACCGGGGCAGGGCAGGACGGCGGAGAGCCACAGCCCGCCGGCGTCGGAAACCCAGTGGCGGCCGGTGCGACCGCGCCCGGCGGTCTGGGTTTCGGCGCGGACGGCGTGCCAGGCTGGGAGGCGACCGGCGAGGGGGTTGGTGGAAGGCACGGCGCCGACCACGTCCAGGAGCCAGCCCGGAGCGGCTGCGGTGGGTTCGGCGGCGGACGTGGCGTGCATGGCGGAGCGGGGTGGTGGCGGGACGGCTCAGTGGCCGAGGGTTGACAGGAAGTAACCGGCGGCGACGGCGGTGCCGATGACGCCGGCGACATTCGGCCCCATGGCGGGCATGAGGAGGTAGTTGTTCTTGTCGTATTTTTGGCCCTCCTGGTGGGAAACGCGGGCGGCCATTGGGACGGCCGAGACCCCGGCGGAGCCGATGAGCGGATTGATGGGTGTGCCGGGCGCGAGCACGTTCATGAGCTTGGCCGCGAGCACGCCGGCAGCGGTGGAGAAGCCGAAGGCCACGACGCCGAGGACGATGATCTTCAATGTGGAAGGCGCGAGGAAGCTCTCGGCGGCCATGGTGATGCCGACGCTGGTGCCGAGGAAGATCGTGAGAACGTTAATGATCTCGTTTTGGGAGGCTTTCACGAGGCGCTCGGTGACGGCGCACTCGCGGAGGAAATTGCCGAGCATCAGCATCGCGATCAGGGCGGCGGCGTCGGGCACGAGGAGGATGCAGATCATCATCGTGAGGAGAGCGAAGATGAGTTTCTCCAGTTTCGAGACGGGGCGCAGGGACTGCATGCGGATGCGGCGCTCTTTGTCGGTGGTGAGCAGGCGCATGATCGGCGGCTGGATGAGCGGCACGAGCGACATGTAGCTGTAGGCGGCGACCGCGACGGCCCCGAGGAGCTCGGGGGCGAGCTTGTTGGTGAGGAAGATCGCGGTCGGTCCGTCGGCGCCGCCGATGATGCCGATGGAGGCGGACTGTTTGGAGGTGAAGCCCAGGAGGCCGGCACCCATGAACGTCACAAACAGACCGAATTGGGCGGCGGCGCCGAGCAGGAGGGTGCGGGGCAAGGCGATGAGTGGGCCGAAGTCGGTGAGTGCGCCGACGCCGAGGAAGATGAGCGGCGGGAACAGCTCCAACTTGATGCCCTGGGAAATGAAATCGAAGAGACCGCCTTCGATACGATCGACCTTCAGCGTTTGGCGGACGGGCGCCGACGTCGGCGGAGCGCCGGGCACGACGGGTCCGGCGGGCGGGTGGCCGGGCGAGACGTTGGGCAAAATCTCACCCTCGATCTTAAACGTGGCCGTCTCGTAGACGCCATCGGGCCGCAGGCCTGCCGTTATGACACCGCGGGTGGGGAGATTGGCGATGAGGGCACCGAACGCGATGGGGATGAGGAGGAGCGGTTCGAACCCCTTGGCGATGGCGAGCCAGAGGAGCACGACGACGACGGCCCACATAATCACCATTTTCCAGGTGATCAGGGCAAAGCCGGTGGTTTGGAAGAAATCGAGAAGTCCGGAGAGCATGACGGGGAAAGGCGATTAACGAACGCGGTGGGAGAAGAAGTGGTCGCGGCGGCCTTCGCGGGACCAGTCGCGGGTGTCGATCACGGAGGTGACGCCCACGATGCGGTGGCCCTGGCCGAGGGTGCAGTGAACCGCGGCGACGATCGCGGCGTAGGTGGCGGGATCGACGCCATCGGCGGCCGCGGTCGCAGGCGCGGGGGCGGCCGGCTCCGGCGCAGCGACGGTTGGAACCGCGGCGGCCCGCGCGGCCTGGTGGACGGCGACGCGGCGAAAGATTGCGCCCATGATCTCCATCATCGCCCAAATGAGGCCGAGGGCGATGAAGACGACGACGAGTCCGTTGATCTGATACACGAGGCTCTCGCCGAGGGTGGGATGCTCGGGCAGGGCGAGCAGAGGCGACGGAGCGAGGGCGAGCGGGCTCAGCAGCAGAGGCGCGAGCCGGCGCCGCCACGGGCGGGGGGCGGTGGCGGGAACGGGCGGAACGGGAGAGTGCATGGGCGGAACCGGAGGTGAGGCGGTGGGTGCAGGGAAGCGGCGGGCGGTGGGCGTGGCGGATCAGCCCAGCCGAATCATGACGGTGCCTTCCTCGACGCCGTCGCCGGGATGGACGAGGATGGCGGCGACGGTGCCGGCCTTGGGCGCGTAGAGGTAGGTGTTCATCTTCATGGCTTCGATGGTGGCGACCTGGGCGCCTTCGGCGACCGACTGGCCGACCTTGACGTCGAGCGAGACGACTTTGCCGGCGAGCGGGCTGGCGATATTGCCCGAGCCGGGCGGGCCACTCGGGGCGGCGGGCGTGGCGGTACTGGCGACAGGGGCCAGTGGGGCGACGGGAGCGGCGGCGTGGGGCGCGGCCGCCGGGGTGCCCTCGTCGAGCATTTCGACCAGCACATCGTAGACTTTGCCTTCAACGGTGACGCGGAGTTTTTTCATGGAAATAAATGTTGTGAACGACGAGTTGCGGTGGGAGCGCGGGGGTGGGGTGACTCGTGGCCGATACCGGCGCGCCGACTCCGCGGTCCGGGTGAGGGAAGGGCGAAGTCGGGCAGGTCGGAGGGCGGGAGTGCCGCAGGTGGTGGAAGAGGCGAGGCGGGTGGCGGTGGATCAGAGCGGGATGTTGCCATGTTTCTTCGGTGGGCGGGTCTCGCGCTTCGAGAGCGTGTTGCGCAGCGCCATGCCGACGATGCCGCGGGTCTGGGCAGGTTCGATGACGTCGGTGATGACGCCTTTGCTGGCGGCTTCGTAGGGTGAGGCGAATTTTTCGCGATACTCGGCGGCGAGTTCGGCCGCTTTGGCGGCAGGGTCGGCCGCGGCGGCGATCTCGCGCTTGTAGAGGATGCGGACGGCCCCTTCGGCGCCCATCACCGCGATTTCGGCGCAGGGCCAAGCGTAGACCAGATCGGCCCCCATATCCATCGAGCACATGGCGAGGTAGGCACCGCCGTAGCTCTTGCGCATGATGATGGTGATCTTCGGCACCGTGGCGGAGGCGTAGGCGAAGAGCATCTTCGCCCCATGGCGGATGATGCCGCCGCGTTCCTGGGCGAGACCGGGCATGAAGCCGGGAATATCCACGAGCGTCACGATCGGGAGGTTGAAGACGTTACAGAACCGGATGAAACGGGCCCCCTTGTCGGACGAGTCGATGTCGAGCGTGCCGGCTTTGACCATGGGCTGATTGGCAACAATGCCGACCACGAGGCCGTGGATGCGGGCGAAGCCCACCACGAGGTTTTTGGCAAAGTCGCGTTGAACCTCGAGGAAATCGGCGTGGTCGACGAGGCGGCCGATGACCTTATGGACGTCCATCGGAGCTTTGAAATCGTCGGGGATGAGGTCGTTCATCCCGGGATCCGACTCCAGCGTGAGCGCGGGCGCAGGGCGGTGCGGCGGGTCCATCACATTGTTGGAGGGGAGAAACGAGTGGAGCTTTTTGACGATGTCGAGGGCCCCGGCCTCGTCATCGGCGACGAAGTGGATGTTGCCGGAGACGGTGGCGTGCGCGGTCGCACTGCCAATTTCGTCCATGGTGACCGTGGCGCCGGTGGCCGCCTTGATGACGTCGGGGCCGCAGATGAACATCTGGGCGTTTTTCTTCGTCATGATGATGAAGTCGGTGAGGGCGGGCGAGTAGGCGGCGCCGCCGGCGCAGGGGCCGGCGATGACCGAGATCTGGGGCACGACGCCCGAGAGGAGCACGTTGCGGAAGAACACCTGGCCGTAGCCGGAGAGGGCCACATCGCCTTCCTGGATACGGGCGCCACCGGAGTCGTTGATGCCGACGATGGGGATGCCGGCGTGCTGGGCGTATTCCATCAGGTCGCAGATTTTCTTGGCGTGGATGCGGCCGACGGCGCCGCCGCCGACCGTGAAATCCTGGGAGTAGGCAGCGATGGGGCGGCCGTCGACGTAGCCGACGCCGGTGATGACGCCGTCCCCCGGCATGGTCTTGTCTGCCATGTTGAAATGGTGGGCGTCGTGTTGGGCGTGGAGACCGAACTCCATAAACGTGCCCGGTTGAAAGAGGGCGGCGAGACGCTCGCGGGCGCTCATGATGCCCTTTTTTTTGCGTTCGGCGAGTTTGTCGAGTCCCCCGGCCGCGTAGGCGGTCTGGCGTTTTTCTTCGAGCTGTTTGAGCAATGCGGGTGCGATGGCCATAGTCGGGGAAATTGAGTGCGGTGGCAGGGAGCGGGGGGGGGGGGCGTCGGCTTCAGACCTTCGGGGCGCAGAACTCGGTCAGGACGCCGCCGGTGAATTTCGGGTGCAGAAAGGCGACGAGCTTCCCGGCGGCGCCCTCGAAGGGGACCTCGTGGATCAGCTTGACGCCGGCGCCGCTCGCTTGGGCGAGCTGGCCGGTGATGTCCGTCGTGGCGAAGGCGATATGATGCACGCCGCCAGCCGGATTTTTTTCGAGAAATTTGGCGATCGGGCTCTCGGGCGAGGTCGGCTCGAGCAGCTCGATGTGCGTCTCCCCGGCGCGAAAGAACGCGGTGCGCACCTTCTGCGCCATGACTTCTTCGCGGTGCTCGCACTTCAGGCCGAGCGCATTTTCGTAGTAGGGGACCGCTTCGTCGAGGGAACGAACCGCGATGCCGAGGTGATCTATTTGGGTGATCATGACGCGTGTGGTAGGATCGCCGCGGCACGGAGCCGCTTGGATCGGACCGCCATCATGGCGGAAAAATCCGGCCGGTGCTTCGCATGGCTTGCCCGATTAAGGTCATTTCTTGGCAAGATCTGCACAGCAAGGAATGACTGGATACGGTAGGATGGGCCCTTAGCTCATCTTATGGAAAACGCCGTTCCACCGAAGAAAATGAAGTCCGTCCCGACGCCTGACGCACTCACCGCCACGGTCGCCCAGTGGAGACAGACGGTTGAGGCCGAACTGCAGGGCGTGCCCTTCGAGAAAAAACTGGTGACCCGCCTGCCGGAAGGCACCGCGCTGCAGCCGCTGTATACCCGGCTCGATGTCGCGGGCCTGCCGGATTTGGCGCAGGCGCCGGGGGTCGCGCCGTTTCTGCGGGGCACGACGGCCAGCAGTGCCGCCGCGCGCAGGTGGGAATGCTGCCAGGAGATTCCCGCCGCGACGGCGGCGGAATTCAATCGGGCGCTGCTCGTGGCGCTGATGGGTGGACAGAACAGCGTGAGTCTCCCGGCTGGACTGATTCGCGCCGGTGCCGGTGATGTGCGGCAGGCGCTGGAGGGCGTGGCGATCGATTGCGTGCCGGTGCATCTGGAGACCGGGGCGCTCGCGCGGCCGCTGGCGACGGATTATCTGGCCGCGGCCGAACGGGTCCATGTGCCGTCTGCGAAGCTCACCGGCAGTGTCACCGCGGATCCGCTGGCCGCGTGGGTGAAGACCGGAAGCCTCGCCGCGCCGTTGGCGGAGCAACTCGCTGCGCTCGCCGAGTGGACGAACTGGGCGCAATCCAACGCGCCGGCGCTGCGGACGGTCGGCGTCAGCACGGTGGCGTGGAGCGAGGCGGGGGCGACGGCGACGCAGGAATTGGCGTTCGCGCTGGCGGCGGGCGTCGAGTATCTGCGGGAGCTCGCCCGGCGTGACGTCGCGGTCGCGACGACGGCGGGACGGGTGCGGTTCACGTTCGCGGTCGGCGGGCAGTTTTTCGCCGAGGTCGCGAAGTTCCGGGGCTTCCGCCTGATCTGGGCGCGGGCCCTCGCCGCCTTCGGGGCCGGCGACGCGGCAAAAGACGTCGTCGTGCATGCGCGCACGGGCAGGTGGAACAAGACGCTCCACGACGTGCACGTGAACATGCTGCGGGTGACGACTGAAGCGTGCTCGGCGGTGCTGGGGGGCGTCGATAGCCTGCACATCGCGCCCTACAACGAGGTGTGCGGCGCCTCGGACGAGATGGCGCAACGCATCGCGCGCAACGTGCACACGCTCCTCGCCGAGGAATTCCACTTCACCGACACGAGCGATCCGGCGGGCGGTTCGTGGTACATCGAAAACCTGACGGATGATTTCGCGCGGCGGGCCTGGAAACTTTTTCAGGAAATCGAGGCGCTCGGCGGTTACGCTGCGGCGCTGCGGGCGGGAATGCCGCAGAAACGGGTGAGCGCCTCCGCGGCGGACAAAGACGATGCGGTCAGCCAACGCCGCATGGGGCTGATCGGCACGAACCTGTTTCCCAATCTGCGGGAAAAGCCGCCGGTCGTGAAAGCGCGCGAGGCGGGTGCGGCGGCCGCGGTGGCCGGTGCGACCGGCTGCGACGAAATCATGCCGGTGAAGGCGCGGCGCGCGGCGGAAGGCTTCGAGGAACTGCGGAGGGCGTCGGATCGATTTGCCCAGCGCACGGGCGCACGGCCGAAAGTGTTCGTCGCGAAGATCGGGCCGGTGAAGCAGCACAAGGCCCGGGCGGATTTCACCGCCGGATTCTTCGCCGTCGGCGGTTTCGAACTGGCCGGCCAGGAGGCCTTCGATTCGGCACCGGCAGCAGCGAAGGCGGCCGTCGCCTCGGGCGCGCCGATCGTGGTGCTCTGCTCGACGGATGAAACCTATCCGGAGCTCGTGCCTGCCTTCGGGGCGGCGCTGAAAACGGCGAAACCGGAGGTCGCCTTCGTGCTCGCCGGGCGGCCGACGGAGGCCGCCACGGAGGTGACCTTCCGCGCCGCCGGGGTCGACGAGTTTATCCATGTCCGCGCCAACGTGCGCGAAGTCCTGGCCACGTTTTTGAAGAAGATCGGAGCCCTCCCATGAGCCGCACCCCTGATTTCAGCCAACTCCCCTACGATTCGTTTTCCTTTCCGGCGCCGCCGGATTCGGCCGGCGCGCCCCCGCCGGAGCCGCCGGTGCAGACGGATGAGCGAATTCCGGTGAAGGGACTGTTCACCGCGGCGGATCGGCCGAACGACGCTTCCCTCGACACGGTCCCGGGACTCGCGCCCTTCACGCGCGGGCCCTATGCGACGATGTATGTCGCGAAACCGTGGACGGTCCGGCAATATGCCGGTTTCTCGACGGCGGAAGAGTCGAACGCGTTTTATCAGCGCAATCTCGCGGCGGGCCAGGCGGGCCTGTCGGTGGCGTTTGATCTCGCGACGCACCGCGGCTACGACAGCGATCACCCGCGCGTCGTCGGCGATGTCGGCAAGGCGGGCGTCGCGATCGACTCGATCCTCGACATGCAGACGCTCTTCGGCGGCATCCCGTTGGACAAGGTGTCGGTCTCGATGACGATGAACGGAGCCGTGCTGCCGATCATGGCGTTCTATATCTGTGCCGCGCTTGAGCAGGGCGCGAAACTGGAGGACCTCGCCGGCACCATTCAGAACGACATTTTGAAGGAATTTATGGTGCGGAACACCTACATTTATCCGCCGGCGCCCTCGATGAAGATCATCGCCGATATCTTCGCCTTCACGTCGACGAAGATGCCGAAGTTTAACAGCATCTCGATCTCGGGTTACCACATGCAGGAAGCGGGCGCGACCGCCGATCTCGAGCTGGCTTACACGCTGGCGGACGGTCTGGAGTATTTGAAGACGGGGGTGGCGGCGGGCATCGACATCGATGCGTTTGCGCCGCGCCTCTCGTTCTTCTGGGCGATCGGGAAAAACTTCTTCATGGAAGTCGCCAAGCTGCGCGCGGCCCGGACCATCTGGGCGGAAATGGTCGGTCGGTTTAATCCGAAGAACCCGAAGTCGCTGGCGCTGCGGACGCACTCGCAGACGTCGGGCTGGAGTCTGACGGAGCAGGATCCGTTCAACAATGTCGCGCGCACGAGCCTCGAAGCGCTGGCGGCCGTGTGCGGTCACACGCAAAGTCTGCACACGAACGCTCTCGACGAAGCCATCGCGTTGCCGACGGAATTCTCGGCCCGCATCGCGCGCAACACCCAGCTCCACCTCCAGCAGGAAACCGGCGTGTGCAACGTCGTGGATCCGTGGGGCGGCAGCTACTACGTCGAATATCTGACCGCCGAACTCGTCAAGCAGGCGCGCGCGCACCTCGCGGAGATCGAGACGCTCGGCGGGATGACGAAGGCGATCGAGGCCGGCATCCCGAAGCTGCGGATCGAGGAAGCGTCGGCGCGCCGGCAGGCGAAGATCGATTCGGGGAAAGAGACGATTGTCGGGCTCAACAAATACCGCCTCGAGCAGGAGGCGCCCATCGACATTCTCGAAGTCGACAACGCCACGGTGCGCATCGCGCAGGTGAAGCGGTTGAAAGAACTGCGCGCTTCCCGCGACGAGGCGACGTGCCGCGCCTCGCTTGCGGCGCTGACGGCAGGTGCGAAATCGGGCCAGGGCAATTTGCTCGAGCTCGCCGTCACGGCGGCGCAAGCGCGGGCGACGCTCGGTGAAATCTCGGACGCGCTGGAAGCCGTCTTTGGGCGTTACCA
>CAJAYO010000808.1 GCA_903948415.1 uncultured Opitutia bacterium
CCTCGGTGTGGGCGCTCCGGCGCCAGGAAGAGGAACGGCCTGTCCGACGGCTCTTGCCCTCGCGGGCCGCGACCGAATCACTCCCGTCCCGGCGAAAAGGCTGCGGGGGCTGAGGTTCCGGACGACGCCACGGCAACGCGCGTCGCGCAAAGACGCGAGATCCTCCGATGACCAACCCGCCCACCTTTCATCCGATCCTCGGGCACTTGGGGCGCTACCTGTGGGCCCTCGGGTTCGTGGGTGCGGGGTTCGGGTTGTGCTGGAGCCTGCCGCAAGTGCTGGCCCCGCGCCCCTTCCTGGCGTTTTGGCCCATGGTGGTCCTGGCGGCAGAACTGGGCGGCCTCGGGCCCGGGGTGTTCGCGACCATCGCTTCCGTGGCGTGTGTGCACCTCATGCTCGGTCCGTCCCATTCGGGGCTGAACCTCAGCGATTGGATCGGGGCGACCGCCACCGGGATCTTTCTGGCCGGCGGATGGGCGATCAGCGCCTTCATCGGCGGCAAGCGAAAGATCCAGTCGCGCCAGCTCCTGCAAGCCGCCGCCGTGGTGGCGAACGCCGCCCGCTACCGCAGCCTGTTCGAGGCGGCCAACGTCGGGAAATCCGTGACGCTGCCTTCGGGCGAGATCGAGGTGAACCAGGCCTTCTGCGACATGCTGGGCTACAGCCCGGAGGAGTTGCGCGGCAAGACTTGGCAGGAGCTGACTCCGCCCGAGGATGTCGCGGCGGTCAGCGAACGCCTCGCGCCCCTGCTGCGCGGAGAACAGCACACGGCGCGGTTTGAAAAACGCTACCGGCACACGAACGGGTCGCTCGTGTGGGCGGATGTCAGCGCGACGCTGCTGCGCGACGCGGCCGGCCGGCCGCTCCACTTCATCACGACGATCGTCGACATCACGCAGCGCAAGGAGACCGAGCACAAGGCGCGACAGAGCCACGATCTGCTCGCCAACCTCACCCGGCTGGTGCCCGGTGTGGTTTACCAATA
Organism: uncultured Opitutia bacterium; assembly: GCA_903948415.1. GTDB lineage: Bacteria > Verrucomicrobiota > Verrucomicrobiia > Opitutales > Opitutaceae > GAS368. Next base: position 986 of record CAJAYO010000808.1, read on the forward strand.
CCGGCTCTTCCCTGACGGGCGCTCCGCTTTTCCTTATGCCAGCGCGGGCATGAATGAAATCTATGAAGTGACCCCCGCCGAGGTGCAGGAAGATGCCACGCCGGTTTTCGGCCGGCTCCATCCGGATGACTCCGGGCGCGTGAGCGACCTCATCCAGGAATCGGCCCGATCGTTGCAGACGTTTCATTGTGAATTCAGGGTCATCCTGCCGCGGCAAGGTCTGCGTTGGCGCTGGAGCCAGGCGCAACCGGAACGGATGGAGGATGGCGGCACGCTTTGGCACGGCATCATTTCTGACATCACCGAGCGGAAGCAGACCGAAGCATTGTTGCTCCGCACCGACCGGGCGCTGCGCATGATCAGCGAGTGCCATCAGCAGCTGATCTCCGCCAGCTCGGAGACGGCCATGCTGCAAGCCATCTGCCGCATCATCGTGGAGCTGGGCGGCTACCGCATGGCGTGGATCGGTTTTGCTGAACCGAACGAGGCGAAATCGGTGCGCCCCGTCGCGCAAGCCGGCTTCGAGGCCGGCTACCTCGAAACCGTCGACATCACCTGGGCCGACACGGAGCGCGGTCGCGGCCCTACCGGCACAGCCATTCGCACCGGGCAACCGGTCATCGCCCGGAACATTCCGAACGAACCTAACTATGACCCGTGGCGGGCGGAGGCCATCCGGCGCGGCTACGCTTCGTCGGCCTCGCTGCCGCTGATCGTCGACGGGCGCGCGTTCGGCGCCCTGATGGTTTATGCCGCCGAGCCGGACGTCTTCCGCGGGGAGGAACTCGCCATGCTCGCCGAGTTCGCCAACGACCTCGCCTTCGGCATCGCCGCGCTGCGCGGCCGGGCCAAACGCGAACAGGCCGAGGCTGCCCTGCAGGAGACCAACGATCGGCTCACGGCGGTGATGGAGAACCTCAGTGAGGGCCTGATCATGGCCGATGAACAGGGGCAGACCCTCTACTGGAACCCGGCCGCCCTGGCCATGAACGGCTACACGAGCATGGACGACTGCCGGCGCCGGCTCGCTGACTTTACCGACACGTTTGAATTCCGGCTGCTCGACGAGGATCGCCCGCTGCCGGTCGCGGACTGGCCGATGAGCCGCATGATTCGCGGCGAAAAGCTGCATAATTGGGCGGTCAGGCTGCGCCGGCTCGACCAGGGTTGGGAAAAGATCGTCGCGTATTCCGGCTGGCTCATCCACCGCACCAACGGCGACAGGCTCGCGTTTCTTTCCGTCACCGACATCACCGAGCGGCGGCGGGCGGAGGAAAAGTTGAGCGCGAGTGAGCGGGAATTCCGCACCCTGGCGGAGGCCCTGCCGCAGATTGTCTGGGTCACTCGTGCCGACGGCGGGAATATTTATTTGAACCGGCAGTGGAAGGAGTACACCGGCCTGACCCTGGAGGAAGGTTACGGCGCCGGCTGGACCAAACCGTTCCACCCCGAAGACGAACCTCGGGCCGCGAAGGCGTGGCAGAACGCCACCCAAAATCAGGGCGACTACAACATCGAATGCCGCCTGCGGCGCGCCGATGGCATCTACCGCTGGTGGCTGATCCGCGGCACGCCCTTGTGCGACGTCGGCGGGCAAGTCCTCAAATGGTTCGGCACCTGCACCGACATCGAAGACCTCAAGCAAAGCGAGCAGACGCTGCGCGCCTCCGAAGTCCGCTATCGCCGGCTGTTCGAGACGGCCAAGGACGGCATTTTGATCCTCGATGCCGAGACCGGGATGATCGTCGACGTGAATCCGTTCCTCGTCGAGATGCTGGGTTACTCCCACGAGGTGTTCCTCAACAAAAAGGTTTGGGATCTGGGATTCCTCAAGAACCTCGTGGCCAACGAGGCCAACTTCGCCGAGTTGCAGGCCAAGGAATACATCCGCTACGACGACATGGCGCTGGAAACCAGCGACGGCCGGCGGATCGAAGTGGAGTTTATCAGCAACGTCTATCGGGTGGGCGGGCGGAAGGTGATTCAGTGCAATATCCGCGAAATCACGGCGCGCGTTGAGGCGGAGAAGAAAATCCAACGGACTTTGACCGAGTTGGAGCAGGCCCGGCAGGTGCTGCTGAGCGTGGTCGAGGATGAGAAGTCGGCCGCCGAGCAGTTGCGCAAACTGTCGGCCGTCATCGAGCAGGCTCCCCTGTCCGTCGTCATCACCGACCTGGCCGGCACCATCGAATATGTGAACCCCCACTTCACCCGGGTGACCGGTTACGCTCCGGAAGAAGTCCTCGGACACAATCCCCGCGTGCTCAAGTCGGGGGAGACGCCCCCCGACATCTACCGCGCCATGTGGTCGGCCCTCACCCGCGGCGAGGTCTGGACGGGCGAACTGCGCAATCGCAGCAAGCGCGGCGAACTCATCCTCGAATCCGCCGTGATCGCCCCCGTCGTCGATGCGCACGGCCGCGCCACCCACTATGTCGCGTTGAAGGACGACATCACCGCGCAGCGCCGGGCCACCGCCGAAACCGCGGCTCAGCTCGAAAAGGAACATCAGGTCTCCGAAATGAAGACCCGCTTCATTTCGGTCACCTCCCACGAATTTCGCACCCCCATGGCCGCCGCCCTCGGCTCGGTCGAAATCCTCGCCAACCATCTCGACCGGCTCGACCCGCCGAAACGCGCGGAGTTGCTCGCCCGGATTGCCTCGTCCCTCCACCGCATGAACGAGATGCTCGACGAAATGCTCCTGCTGAACCGGATCGATGCCAACCGCGTCGACGTCAAACCGTCCCCCGTCGCCCTCCGGTCTTTTCTCGCAAACGAAATCGAGGAAATCCGCCTCGGCGACCGCGACGGCCACCGCTTCGCCCTCCACCCCTCCGGCGACGGGGCGCCCTTCGTGACCGACCCCGGTCTCCTCCACCACATGATCTCCAATCTGCTCAGCAACGCCGTGCGCTATTCCCGCAGCGGCACGCTCGTCACCGTACACCTCGACGTCACCGCGGAGCGTCTCCGCGTGACCGTCGAGGATGAGGGCATCGGCATCCCGGAGAACGACCGCCCGCGCCTGTTTGACGCCTTCGAACGGGGCTCCAATGTCGGCACCATCAAGGGCACCGGCCTCGGCCTCAACATCGTCAAGCG
>CAJAYO010000809.1 GCA_903948415.1 uncultured Opitutia bacterium
CGCGCGCCCTGTTTCCCGGCGGGATCTACGCAGCGGTCGGCCGCCCCCCGACGAGCTTCCGCAATTGCCCGCGGGAAAATCCGTCGTCTGGGGTCGCCCGCCGGCTCGCCCGCACCCCGGCGCGCGGCCGATGAGAAAATCCGCCGGCAGCCGGATGCGCACCCCCGGGCCCGCCGGTAGCGGTCATGAATTTCGCCCGCCAGAGTGGCGACCGCCGCATCCGAAACGTCAAACTACCCGCCCATCCGCTCGAAACAGTCCGCCGCCGCCGCCGGCGGAAATCCGGCGCAGGTTGCCCGCGCGCTCCTCAGTTCTCCTTCGCCGGCGCCGCCGCCTGCTTTTTCTTGCCGCCCTTCTTCGCCGGCTCCGCGCCGCCGGCCGGAGCCGGGCCCGCGACTTTCTCCTCCTGCGCCTTCAGCCACGTGTCGTAGGCCTTTTGCCGGCCCGCCGTATAGCGGTAGGTGTCGAAGATCGCGCCGTGGCCGAGCGCGCGCGGATCCTGTTCCTCGACGAGCAACGTCATCATGCGGGTCCGCATCGTCCCGAGCGTGCCGGCGTAGGCGAGGTCGTGCGCGAGGTTGTTGATGCCCTCCGGATCGCGGCGCAGATCGTAGAGTTCGTCCGGCTGCCGTTTGCCAAAGGACAGGTCGTAGAAGTGACCGCCCAGCGCCTTGATCAATTCTTTCGTCGGACCGGGGTCGCAGTTGCCAAAATCCGTCTCCGGGTTGCAAGCGGGCCAGCGGTCGGGATGGAAATTGTGCACGTAGAGAAAATTCGGCGTCTGCAGCGCGCGCACCGGATAACCGAGATCGTTGGGCCGCCCGAGGTCGTGGCGCTCCTTGCCGACGAGCATCTCCGTGCGGTTCTCGATCAGACCCGACTGCGGCGAACGCAAGATCCCCGCCAGGCTCCGCCCCGTGATCTGCGGGTGCGGCGCGAGGCCGGCCAGTTCCAGATACGTCGGCGCGAAATCGCGCACATTGATGAAGTCGTCCACGACGCGCCCCGGCTTGATGCCTTTGCCCCAGCGCATCGCGAGCGGCAGACGGAAACCGTCCGCGTGAATCTGGCCTTTCACGTAGGGAAACGGCATGCCGTGGTCGGAGGTCACGACGACGAGCGTGTTCTCCAGTTCGCCGCGCGCCTCGAGCGCGGCGAGGGCCTGGCCGATAAACGCGTCCGCCCACTCCACCTCGATCGCGTAGTCGGCGAGGTCGCCGCGCACGACCGCCGTATCGGGCAGGTAGCCGGGCACGGTGACATCGGGTAATTTTTTCCCCAGGCGCACGCCCGAGTTCAGCTCGTAGCCGCGGTGCGGCTCCTTGAATCCCATCCAAAAACAAAACGGCTTGCCCGCCTCGCGCTGCTGCAGGAAGGCCTCGAAATTTTTCCCGTAGTCTTCCCGACTGATCCCGGTGGCGATGGGCGAAATCACCTGACCGTCAAAGCTCGGGCCCGCGGGATTGCGGGTGCGTTTCGCCTGCGTCTTGAAATCGCCCGGCCCCCAGCCCTTGCCCGTCAGCCCGACGGCGTAGCCCGCCCGTTCCAACAAATCCGGATACACTTCGAAGCCCTCGGGGAAAAGTCCGTTGTGCGAGACCGCCTCCTTGAGCTGCCAACTGTTGCGCCCCGTGAGGATCGTCGCACGGCACGGGCTGCACTTCGGATTCGACGTGAACGCGTGTTTGAACAGCACACCTTCGCGCGCGACGCGGTCAAAGTTCGGCGTCTTCACCCACGTCGACCCGTAGGCTCCCGCGTGTTGCCAACCCCAGTCATCGAAAATGATGAAGAGAATGTTGGGGCGGGCTTCGGCCACCGCCGCCGCGGCCGTCGGCGGCACGCGAACCACGCAGAGCAACAACAGCAACGGCAGGAGGCGACGGAGGGATCGGGGAGGTTTCATGGGGAAAGGGAGAAGACCGGAAGACGCACGCCGAACGTCCCCGGATACCGGGGTTCTGAAACATCGGGGCGGCTGCAGCCCGACCACCCAAACACCGACTCGCCCGAGTGCGAGCCTAACTCCGGGGCCCGCGACGCCGCCCCGCCCTGCGCCGCCGGCCCACAATTTACGCGCAGCCTCCGGCAACCGCCGCCGAGCCAGCGCCACCCCGACGGCGCCATACTCCGGCCATGACCGACGCCGTTGATCCGCTCGCGCTTTTCCAGGAATGGTTGGCCCGCGCCCACACCGTCGAAACCGACGACGCCACGGCCATGGCGCTCGCCACCGCCGACGCCACCGGCCGGCCCGCCGTGCGCATGGTGTTGCTCAAGGCCGCGGACCCGCGCGGTTTCGTTTTCTACACCCACGCCACCAGCCCCAAGGGCCTCGACCTCGCCGCCAACCCGCGCGCCGCCCTCTGTTTTCACTGGGCAAA
>CAJAYO010000810.1 GCA_903948415.1 uncultured Opitutia bacterium
CGCTGGCGCTCGCGGCTACCGAAAAGTCCAGAGTTCAAAGGACGTTGATATTATTCGCTCCAACAGCTCTCGATTTGATCCACGCCGGGCCGCCCGTTCGGTCGGCGACCCAAACGTTTCGGCGATCGATATTAAAAGGGCCACGTCCTTTCGCGTTAGTGGGACTCAGTGAAACTGGTGACCGAGTGCCACTCGAACACTTCCTGCAGGAGCGCGCGCTCGACCTTGGTGACCACATGCTCGAGTGCACCCCAAGTCCGGGCGGAGCGCGCCTCCTTGCGGGCGGTCTCGAGGCGGCCGCGCATTTCCCGGTAGCGCGCCACGCGACGGTGCAAATCGTTGATCGAGATAAGTGACATGCAGCAGGCCGCCAGCACCGGCAAAATGATCGGGCCGAAGCCGAAGACCCCTGCTGCGAACCAGCGCGGAACCGTGTCGATGGGCAGCACCGTGTTGATCGCGTAGGCGGCGGTGCAGAGGATCGCCAGGACGGAGGTGACCATGAACCCAGCCCGCAGGCGCTGGAGCAGCGGGGCGGAGCGCTGCTCGTTGCGCACGAAATAGGCGAGCTGGCCGTCGATGCGCTCGCGGAGGTAACGCTCCTTGAAGCCTTCGAATGTCTCCGGCTGCTGTCGAGCAGAGCGCCGGTGTAGAACATCCAGCGAGCGGCGTAGCGGGGCGAGCCCCGACCAATCCATGTGCTCGAACAACCGCGCAGCCTGGGGCAGGCCCCAGGTAGCCAGCGCACTGCGGGCGATCTCCGCCGCGAGGCGGCAGCGCACCCAGTCGTGACGCTTGTGCTGCTGGCGCAGCACCACGGCGACGCCGAGGGCTCCGAGCAGGCATGAGAGTTTACCCCAGGGCAGTGCGGCGGCATGGAGGTCAAACGCGAGTGACGCCGTCGCCAGCCCCGTGGCCAGGACATGCAGGCCAATTGTTACCGTGGTGAGGAGTCGGAAATGCGGGGCGCTGTGGCTCGCGGCCGCATCGACCTTCTGCTGGAACTGGACGACGGTGCGCAGTCCCCGATCTCCGGCTTCGGGCGAACGGCTTTCCGCCGCGGGAAGTTGATTCAACCGGGCCAGGTGGTAGTCGCCAGATTTCAGCGCCTCCATCCGCTCGCGGCGCACGACGAGCTTGACCGGGTCGATCACAATGACCGGCCGACCGATCTCGCGGGCGTAGGCCACGACTTCGGCGGTGCCGCCGCGGCCGTTGGCCGGCAGACCGTCCCAGACGGCGAGCAAGAGGTCGCAGTGGTTTACGGTCTCCGTACCGCAGTCGAGATAGGCGTCGTTCCGCTCGGCGCGCTCGCTGAGCACGCGGACTTGTTCCGCCTCGCCGAGCAGCGCCTGCACATTTGCCCACGCGACCGGATCGAAGTCCGTCCGGAACTCTGCCGACGAAAGCGGGAGCAAAGCCTCCCAGCCCAGCTTTAAGTCCAAGGCCGTCCGGGCAAAAATCAGGTCTGATCCATCAGCCACGGAAGATAAACCGATCCACTCGACGCTGGTATTTTCTTTTAGGCCGGTGAGCACCGCGCGAATCGCGCGGGCGACACCTGCCTTATCTGCAACCCGGCGGTGGCCCGTGAACCCCACCACGTGGAAAATGGGGAGGCGGTTGTCCGTTGGGCTGCTCTCGCCCTCGTCAAACCGGGCAGCCGCTTGGCCCGCACCCGGCTGACCGAGTCCCCGCTCGATCGGATTCGTTTCAGCAGAGTTCGTCGCATCCGTAACCTTTTTAGTGGCCAGTTCCATAGCGTGTCGTGTCGTTTAAAGGGGTCGTCTGAAGACGATGAAGAGTCCGTGAGTGTGGCTAAAAATTAAATAATTATGGCACGACGCCCTCGAGCTTGGCGGAGCGCGCCTCCGC
>CAJAYO010000811.1 GCA_903948415.1 uncultured Opitutia bacterium
ACCCATGAATGGACGCAGTCCATGGAGAACCGCAACCACATCATCAGAACCATCGCATGCGCCTACGTGTTCAACAATAACACCAACGCCACCGGCTGGACCTCCGCCCGCTTCAACGCCCACGGCTTCCAGCTAAAGCTCAACACCCTCGAGACCGACCACGCCTGGAACGGCGAGGCCAAGTGGTTCTTCGGACGCCAGCCCGCGCCCAAGAAAACCGCCGCGCCGAAAAAGAAATAACATGGACCGCCGTCGCTTCCTTCTGACCACGGGCGTCGGCGCCCTCGCCGCGAATCTGCGCGGTGAATCGGCGGCACGTCGCAACCGTGTCTCAGAGGAGAACGCAAAAGAAGGCTCCCGCGACTGGCAGCTCACCCGTGTCCGCGCCGACGGCGGTAATTTTCGCTCCCCTTGGATCGAAGGCTACTGCTCCAAGCAGAGCGTCCTCGCCGGCGAGACGATCGACATCATGGTCTCGGCAAATCCGGCGCGGAAGTTCCGCCTGGAATTCTTCCGCCTCGGTTATTACGGCGGCCGAGGAGCTCGCAAGGTCCTCGAACTGCCGACGCTCACCGCAACCACGCAGGCGACGCCGAAACCCGGCGAACAAAACCTCCACGAATGCCGCTGGAGCGCCACGCACACCCTGACCATCCCGTCCGACTGGATGAGCGGCGTCTACTTGGGCCGAATGACAACGATCCCGGAGAAAGAGGATGAACCCTATTGGCAGAGCTACGTGACCTTCATCGTGAAGGACGAACGCCCGGCAGATTTCCTCTTCCAGTGCAGCGATAATACCTGGCAGGCCTATAACCGCTGGCCGAATAACTACTCGGTCTACACCCACCCGAAAGGCGTGCAGGGCCCTTGGGCTCAGGTGAGCTTCGATCGTCCCTACGGCCGCGAGTCGCAGTTCGCCGGCATCGTCAACGACCCGCTCACGATGGGGTCGGGTGAATTCCTGCCCTTCGAGTTCCCGCTGGCCTACTGGATGGAACAGCACGGGTACGACGTCACCTATTGCGCCAACGCTGATCTCCTGACGCCTGACCGCGCCCTGAAGTGCAAGTCGTTCCTCAGCGTTGGTCACGACGAGTACTGGGATATTCGCGCCTTCCGCAGCGTGGAGAAACTCCGCGATGCCGGCGTGGACCTGCTCTTCTTCTCGGGCAACAGCATCTGCTGGGTCACGCCGATGACGCCGTCCGCCGACGGACGCGAAAACCGCCGCATGTACCGTGGCGGCCCCTACGGCGCCGACAACGACTACGCGAAGAATCGCCAGAAGGACAACGGTCCCTTCCCCGAACACGGCCCTGACGAGGGCCTGCTCATGGGCTCCCGTAATGTCGAACCCGTCAACGGAGGCGGCGACTGGATCTGCACGAAGCCCGGACACTGGATCTTTGAAGGTACCGGCATGAAGGAAGGGGACGCGATCCCGGGCCTAATTGGCTGGGAATACCATGGGCAGCCGGCGACGGAGATTCCAGGCCTCGAAATCGTCGGTGGTGGTACCGCCTGGCAAGGCGGCACACGTCCGCAGCAGTGGACCGCGACAATCTATCCCGGTCCGAAAGGTAATTTCGTCTTCAACGCCTCGTCCATCTTCTGGGCCCAGGGCCTGTCCACTCCGCCTGGCCACATCCTGCCTTGGTCGCATTGGTCCCGTCCGCACGGCCCCGACGATCGCGTGCAGCGCATCACCCGTAATCTCTTCGAACGAGTGCTAAGCCGCACGAAATGAGGCTCATCAAGGAACAGCAATCTCCCGTCTCGGCGAACGAGCTGGTCGCGTGTGAGCACTTGAGCCAACGCGACTTTGGCTGCGTCTGGCATCACCACCCCGAGCACGAGATCTTCTTCCTCCTTCGCGGCGGCACCGAGCGCTGGATCGGCGATAAGATGGCACCGCTCGAGGCAGGCGAGATTCTGCTCCTCGGCTCCGACCTGCCGCACGACTTCCGCAACGACCGCAAAGGCCGCCAGGCTGGCGTGGAGTGGATCCTCGTGCAATTCCGCCCGAACCTCTTCGGCGAAGAGTGGACACAACACTCGTCCGTGTCGGCTATCCGCCGACTGCTCGAACGCGC